>JADFVM010000041.1 GCA_015222555.1 Pseudomonadota bacterium | reverse complement strand
TTTTCTCTGATACGGTCATAAACGATAATCGTGTCATTAAGTGAATAACCGATGACGGCCAGAATGGCAGCGACAACAGAAAGGGATATCTCATAGTTAGTGATAGAAAAAGCGCCTACTGTAATAATGACATCATGCAAGATGGCAACGATGGCGCCAACGGCATATCTGAATTCAAATCTGACAGAAACATAGATGAGGATGCCGACCATGGCGTAGATGATGGCCATCAAGGCTTTATTTTTCAGGTCGCCACCGACCTGTGGTCCCACCATCTCTATACTTTGGACTTCGTATTTATCTGCGCCAAAGGTGTTATTCAGGTGTTCCCTTATGGTGAGGGACAATCTCTTTTGATCACCGACTCCCCTTTCAATCCTGATAAGGAATTCGCCCTTCTCATCACCGAAGTTTTGCACTAGCATATCCCCTAGATCAATCGCTTTAAGGGACTCCCTGAGATTAGAGCTGGTCACGTCATCCTTGAATTTCACAATAACCTGTGTTCCGCCTGAAAAATCGATGCCGTAGTTTGGCCCTTTTTTATAGATCAGGGAGGCAAAGGTTATAATAATTAAAGCAAGGGAAAAGATGAGTGTAAGTCGCCTCTTTCCCAAAAAATCTACATTAGTACCTGATTTAATAAACTCCATAGTCTCCTCTATATACTTAGCTTAGTCACTTTTTTCCCCTTGAGGAAAAAGTCAAAGAGCACTCTCGACACAAAAAGCGCCGTAAAAAGACTTGACAATATGCCGATTGAAAGAGTGACGGCAAACCCTTTGACAGGGCCCGTACCGAATTCAAAGAGAACGACTGCGGCAATCAATGTCGTCACGTTGGCATCCATAATGGGAAGAAAGGCCTTTGAAAAACCGCTGTCCAGAGCCGCAAGCGGAGTTTTGCCAATCCTTAGCTCTTCTCTGATCCTTTCATAGATAATAACATTCGCATCGACGGCCATACCGATGGTGAGCACGATTCCCGCAATACCGGGTAATGTAAGTGTGGCATTAAGCGCCGCGAGAAATCCCAGCACTAGCAATATGTTCAGAATAAGGACAATGTCAGCCACAAGACCCGACAATTTATAATAGAGGGCCATAAAGAGGAGGACCAGGACGCCCCCGATTAACATGGACAGAAAGCCTTTTTGAATAGAATCCTTTCCAAGGGACGGCCCCACCGTTCTGTTTTCAAGAATTTCAACAGGCGCGGGCAGTGCACCGGATCGCAATGCAATTGCCAGATCATGGGCTTCATCCATGGTAAAGCTCCCCTCGATGATGGCGCTGCCGCCGCTTATTTTAGACTTGATTACCGGTGCGGAGTAGACGTTGTTATCAAGGACAATGGCCAGTCTTTTACCGATGTTAGCTCCCGTGATACGCTCGAACTGCTTTCCACCTTTTTTATCAAAATCCATGGAAATATAAGGCTGATTGAACTGACTATCTACACGCACCCTGGCGTTTGTCAACCTGTCACCCCTCATAAGGGTTCTTTTCTTTAAGAGGAAGGGCGTATTTTTTATGACTCTGCCCGTGCCTTTCTCAAGAACTTTCTTATAGGCAATTTCACTGCCTTTGGGCACTCTCCCCTTAAGAGCCCTTTCCAGATCATGGTCCTCATCGACCAGTTTAAACTGCAGCTGTGCAGTCTCTTGTAATAGTTTAATGGCCCTATCTGGATCTTTGATGCCGGGAAGCTGAACAAGGATTCTGTTTTCACCCTGGCGTTGAATTGTCGGTTCATTTACACCAGTTTCATCAATCCTGTTTCGAATAACCTCTATACCCTGATCGACGGCGAATTTTTTTATAAAATCGATTTCACTCTGAGAAAGCGAAAGGGTTATTTCTCCACCTGTGCTGGAGGACATGACTAGCTGAGGAAAATCACCTGCAAGAGTCTCTGTCGTTTCTTTTAGGTCACTTTCTGACAACAGACTGAGTTTCAGTGTCTGGTACCCTTCCAACTTGATCCTTTTTAATCTTATATGCTTTTCAGACAGGCTTTCCTCAATTTCATCGCCCAACCGTTCCATGACGCCCTTAACAGCCTCTTCCTGATCTACCCCCAGCACAAGATGCATTCCACCCTGCAGGTCAAGACCGAGATTAACCCTGTATTGGCTCCACCAGGGAGGAAGGTCCTCCTTGAGGTGTGGCATAAGGAAAAAGATGGCTGCCAGAACGACTACAAGTGATATTGCAAGCCGACCTTTGATATTCATTAACTATTTACCCCTTTCACTTAGGATTATTTCTTATCTTTCTTATCTTCTTTGTCTTCCTTTTCTGTTACTTCCTTCTTTGTTCTTGGATAAAGCTGCGACTTGACGGCTCTCACCTTGACCTTGTCGGCAATCTCAACTATCACCGTATCGCCGTCAACTTTGGTAATGACACCGTAAATACCACCTGATGTTACCACCTCGTCACCGGTTTTTAGCGCTTCCAGAGATTTTGTGTGATCCTTTGCCTTTTTCTGCTGCGGTCTGATGATGAGAAAGTAAAAAATCCCGAAAATCAGTACCATGGGGAGTAACATGCTCCCGATACCCTGTGCAGGCGGGGCTGCGGCCTCTGCTGCATACGCTATTGCTACAAACAAGTTAATACCTCCTGTAAAAGTTAATTTATTATGTAATTATGAAATACGCTAATAATAA
Organism: Pseudomonadota bacterium; assembly: GCA_015222555.1. GTDB lineage: Bacteria > Desulfobacterota > JADFVX01 > JADFVX01 > JADFVX01 > JADFVM01. The sequence goes on along the minus strand of JADFVM010000041.1, from coordinate 4,145 downwards.
ATTGAAACAGTGATGATGTTCTCGCAAAAAGTCTAGAAAAACACTTTTTTGTCATTCCCGCGAAGGCGGGAATCCAGAAAGCATGTAACTATCTGAAAAGGCTGGATTCCCGCCTTCGCGGGAATGACAATTTTTTACGAAACTATCAATTATAACTGCTCTATGCCCGCGTCTCTTAATGCGTAAAACTCCTTCTTATACTGCGCAAACCTGTTTTCCTCAATGGCCGATCTAATCTCTCGCATGAGATTTAGATAATAATGCAAATTATGGATCGTATTCAACGTAGACGACAGAATCTCTTTTGCCATAAAGAGATGCCTTAAATAGGCCCTCGAGAAATTCCGGCAGGTATAACAGGCGCATTTCTCATCGACAGGTAAGTCATCCCTTTCATAACGGCTGTTTTTAATAACCAGCTTGCCGGAAGAGGTAAAAAGAGACCCGTTTCTTGCGTTCCTTGTGGGCATGACACAATCAAACATGTCAATCCCTCTGGCAATATTCTCCACCAGATCCTCAGGCGTTCCCACACCCATGAGGTACCTCGGCTTATCCTCCGGCATGAAAGGAACGGTTGCTTCCACCATGTTATACATGAGCGGTTTTGTTTCTCCAACGCTTAAACCACCCAGGGCATATCCGTCAAATCCTATTTCCTTTGTTTCCTCTGCAGAACGCCTTCGAAGGTCCTCAAACATTCCCCCCTGAATTATTCCGAAGAGTGCACTGCCGTCATTTTTCTTTGCCGACTTACAGCGTTTGGCCCACCGTAGCGTCATATCAAGCGATGTTTCTACATAGTCATAGGTAGCCGGGTATGGCGGACACTCATCAAAACACATGATAATATCAGCCCCCAGATCCTCCTGGATAGAAATAGACGATTCCGGTGAGAGGAAATGGTATGACCCGTCGATGTGCGATTGAAACCGGACGCCTTCTTCAGAGATTTTTCTCAGGCTGCCTAAACTGTATACCTGGAAGCCGCCGCTATCAGTAAGAAGGGGACGATCCCATCCGATAAACTTGTGAAGTCCCCCCAGCTCCTTGACAAGCTTATGGCCCGGTCTGAGATAGAGATGATAGGTATTGCCGAGAATAATCTCTACATCCAGCTGATGAAGCATGTCCGGCGTCATCGCCTTTACCGTGCCCTGCGTACCCACAGGCATGAAGACAGGTGTATTTATCTCACCACGGCCGGTATGAATCCTGCCACGCCTTGCATTCGTTCCCGAACATTTATTTAAAAGATCAAAGCTAAAACTCACTGCACTATCAAAATGCCTATTTACCGCAAAGTCGCAAAGGTAATATTAAGTTTAAACATGTTAATTTTTAACAGGCAGTTGCCTAAATAAAATACACCCTTCGACTAGCTCAGGGTGACCTGTTAACACGTAAATGATTGTTCTTTTCCTGTCATGCTGAGCCTGTCGAAGCATAAAATAAGTCAGGGTTACAAGATGAGCATAGCGTCGCCATAGCTGAAAAAACGGTACTTTTCTCTCACCGCTTCTTCATAGACTTTTTTCAATTGATCAGTGCCTACAAAGGCTGAAACAAGCATGAAAAGTGTCGATTTTGGCAGGTGAAAATTGGTAACCATGGCATCAACAATTTCAAAGCTCCGCCCAGGGTGGATAAATATATCAGTCCATCCTTTTTTTGGCAAGAGCTTTCCACCCTGGGATGAAGATTCCAGTGCTCTTACCACGGTGGTCCCCACAGAGATGACCCTTCCCCCTTTTTTTTTAACCTCGTTAACCTTGTCGGCTACCTGCTTTTCTATTTGAAAATATTCTTCATGCATCTTATGCGCTTTCAGGTTGTCGGCTCTTACAGGCTGAAATGTACCGGGCCCCACATGGAGGGTTATCATCTCAATGGCAGCACCATTTTCCCTGATCTTATTCATTATTTCCTCTGTAAAGTGGAGGCCAGCCGTTGGGGCAGCCACGGCGCCATCTCTTTTAGCAAAAACAGTCTGATAACGATCTTTGTCCTCGTCAGTGGTCTGCCTTTTAATATAGGGAGGTAGGGGCAAACTGCCATATTTTTCTATGGCAGTTTTCACACCCTCAATAGACTGCAGCTTGAGAAGGACGGTACCTTCAATGATTTTTACAACGGTGGCTTCAATCCCACCGTCGAGCAGGAAATGCATACCCGGGAGCGTTTTTTTTGATGTTTTGACCATCGCTTCCCAATGGTCTGTCTTTAACTCCCGGATAAGCAGAACCTCTACCTTGCCACCCGTCTTTTTGTGACCGAACAGTCTGGCAGGAATGACTCGTGTATCATTAAATATAAGGAGATCATTTGACCCGAAAAAGCCTGAAATTTCCTGAAATTTGTGGTGGCTGATTTTATTCTCTTTTCTGTGGTGAACAAGAAGCCTTGAGTGACTTCTGATACGGGGTGGGGCCTGGGCTATCAACTCCTCGGGGAGATGATAGTCGAAATTATCTGTTTTCATTAAATGTGTCGTAAGAGACAACTACATTTTTACTACTGTCTTTAGATTCCATGTGTCTTAATAAACTTTTTTAAGGAAAACCTTGTTATAGTATTTATGCAAAATATCCCTGTAGGAGTGTCCCGCCTCAGCCATTCCCTTGGCGCCCCACTGACACATACCGACACCATGACCGGCGCCGCTTCCCGAGAAGACAACATTATCATCATGGAGTTCAATATTGAAGAGGGTGCTCTTGATTCTGCTGTAACCAATGATCCTTCTCAGGTCTTCTCCGGAAAGTGTGAAAGTATCTATTTTAACAGTCACGACTCTTCCGCTTTCACTTCTTTCAAGCACTCTTATTTCCCGGCTTGAACCCGGAGGATAACCGGCTGCAGCCAAGGCAGACGAAATATTATCATAGCTGGAAAGGTAGGTCCAGAAATAGTTAGGCGCGTCTGTGCAGAACCGGTCTTCCACACTTTTTAAATAAGGATAGTCTGTCCCCCACACATTCTCAGCTGCTTCCGTATGGCCTCCGCAGCTGGAGTGGAAAAGGGCCTGTGCGACGACCTTTTTATGAAAAAGAATCTCTCCCTTGGTCTCATTTACGGCTCTGCGCGCCCTTTCATCTTCCGAGCCCTGCCCGCTGTACACCTGATCCATCACTGTCGATTCTAGAAAGTAAGGTTTGTCCAGTTTGCTGTTGAGCTTGTAAAAGGCATAGGTCCTTGCGGCAACGGCCTGAGCCTTGACGGCCTCCATCGGCCATGCTGATGATATTTCGTTATTTATGACGCCATAGAGATAGGTTTCCATGTCGATTTTATTGATTACCGTAAGGGTACCATTTTCTTTAATCAGGATGATTTCACCGGCATACCCTCGACCATTAACTTTAATATCCCTTCCCTGCAGTCCTATACTGGAGGCCGGATATATCTTACGTCCCAGGCGATATCCCCTCGTATCGTTGATTATTAACAGTTTATTCTCACCAACCGTTTTTGCGCCTCTATTAGTAACAAGCCTTAAATTGCTTCCAGAAATTTCAACGTCTTTCGATCCCTTTAAAATGGCAACATTAACCTTTGGCTCATTTGAGATTATTTGGGTAGCGCCTTTCTGGATAGGGGCACAGGCTGCAAGAAGAGATAGACAGAGTGAGATTAAAAAAGGGAGTAAGCTGAGAGGCTTCATGACAGTTAAAGGACTCTAAGAGCCAGATAAAGGATTGCCAGCCCTAAAAGTATAAAAAAGAAACCCATGCCACGTAACATGGAATTTGACATCTCCTTAACCATGGCCAGCCACTTCTTTATACCGACGGGGGAGAGGAAATAAGGGATGCCCTCAATTATAAAAACAAGGGCAAGGACGGAAAGAAAATATTTTAAGCCGTATGTACTCATTGATATTTTATGCGTATCATGCTATTTTTATTGTCTTTTTGTGTTGCCGTAAAAAATCCCCACCATGTGAACGTGGCCTTGCTTTATCCTGGAAAAGTCATCATACTTTTCTTTGACGGCCTTTATACCCGCAGTGGTGAAAGAAGAAGTATGCAAAAGAAAAGCCGCCCACAACTTTGGCCTTCGGCTACCCTCGTTCACGCAACTGATTGCGGCGGGGACAAAAACTCGCTTTGCTCAGACAGTTTGTCCCCTTATTCCGCAATCAT
>JADFVM010000306.1 GCA_015222555.1 Pseudomonadota bacterium | reverse complement strand
GTCAGAGGATACCTTGGAGTAGGGAGTGGCCAAGTCACTGAAGAAGACAGAGAAGCCTTTAATCTAAAAACCAGAAAAGGCGCTATCATAGGTGAAGTCAAGCGTGGTACACCTGCTGCCAAGGCCGGATTAAAAAAATATGACGTAATCATTGAAGTCAACGGCAAGCCAGTTAAGGACCACCACGACCTGATGTTTAAGATCGCTGAAATCGAACCAGGGGAAAAAACCGAAATAAAAGTCATCCGGGATGGAGAAGAGAAGATTATAACTGTGACTCTTGGCGAACGGCCATCTGACGAAGAACAAGAAGCCTCTACCGCCTCTGGAAAAGATTTAGGAATAAATATTACTACTATAACTCCCCGCCTTGCCAGACGCTATGGATTCCAAACCGAGGAAGGAGTTTTAATCACCAATGTCCGCCAATTCAGCGAAGCATATCGAAAAGGCCTTAGAGCCGGAGATATCATCCTTGAAGCTAACAGAGAGAAGGTAAAAACTGATAGGGATTTTAGGAATATTGTGAATAAACTGGATTCTGGTGACACACTCGTTCTGCTTATCAGAAGAGAACACAATGGAGAACAAGAAGAATTCATCAGGACCTTAAGGATTCCTGAATGAAGTTTTTCAAGGTTCATTCTTTAGGCAACGATTTCCTGGTTATCGATAAAGTGGAGACCAAGGGTCTCTCTAACATAAGCAGTCTTGCCGGAACAATCTGTGATCGCCACACAGGTGTAGGAGCCGATGGCTTGCTCCTTATCTCAGTCAAAAATAAAGCAAAAGGTCATGTCAATTTCCGCATATTCAATGCTGACGGAACAGAGGCAGAACTCTCTGGTAACGGATTAAGATGTGCGGCCGCCTCCCTTTATCACCAGAAGAAAATAGATTCTCCTCAAATCCTTTTTCAGACCACTGTTGGTCAAAGAGAATGCGCGCTTATTGAGGGGAAAAAGAATGTTTTCACACTCAAGATCGAAATGGGAATCCCCCGCTTGAGCTCTAAAGATATTCCTTTTGATGACGGTTCCCCCCATGAAAAGATCATAGATTACCCCCTTTCTATTAATAAAATAATCTATCCCATCACAGCTCTTTCCCTTGGCAATCCGCATTGCGCAATCTTTTTGGATCGTTTTCCTGATCGCATCGAATGGCATCAGGTCGGGCGAGAAATCGAATCGCATCCCTTCTTCCCCAACAGAACAAATATAGAGTTTATAAGGAAGCTAAGCAGAAAAGAAATTGAAGTTATCTTCTGGGAAAGGGGCGTTGGAGAAACCCTCTCCTCAGGAAGTGGCGCCTGCGCGGCGGCTGTGGCTTCTATATTGAAGAACTTGACCGATAAAAAAGTCAAAGTTAGAACCAGTATGGGGCACTTGACTGTAGAATGGGAAAAAGAGAAAGTTTATCAAACCGGCCCGGCTGAGATCGTTTTCAAAGGCAACTTTATGGGGTCAGACTTGCAAAACTTGTATTAACGGGATCAAATATTTAATTCATCTATTGTAGGAAAAAGTTTTACAAGTTTTGCTAGTCAGACCCTGATGGTGCTGACCCCGACAGTGATAAGG
>JADFVM010000305.1 GCA_015222555.1 Pseudomonadota bacterium | reverse complement strand
CCCGAACCGATGATAAAAGTGCTGGAGGCCGTTGAAAAAATGGGTAAAGATGAAGCCGTTCTCATGTTGCACCACAAGAAACCGGCCCTGCTTTTTCCAAGGTTGAAAGAGAAGGGCCTGGACTTTGAATTGACTGAAAAAGACGATGAGAACATTGAGCTTCTCATCTGGAGGCCATAAGACGTATGTATGCAGGAGTCAGTTTAGATCAGGCGCCCCCCGAAGATATTCCCTTTCGTTTTTTCCTTTCGGCCCCCATATTTGGAGTTATCGTAGGCCTTCTCATTGCCTTCAATGGGAAATCCCTTTTTTCAAGCAGCTGGGATCTGGAGGTCGTCGCACTTACCCATGCCATCACCCTGGGCTGGCTCGCCAGTATTATGATCGGCGCCTTTTACCAGATGGTGCCCGTTCTTGTGGGCGGTACGGTGCCATACATCTTTTTTTCCCGCGTTGTTCATGCCGTTTTTACGATCGGCGTATTGTTAATCATCGGGGGACTCTATTTCTTCACAACGGCGGCGCTTCACGGCGGAACCTTTCTGCTATTACTCGCCTTTATCTTTTTCATTGTTCAGCTTGGCATCGCACTGTTCAGAGTTAAGCCGGACCGGCCTACTGTTGTGGCCATGATGATCTCCCTCATCTCCCTTGCCATCACGGTGATTATCGGGATTTTATTTGCCGGCAACTATGCCGGCTGGTGGTCTGTTTCCATGGAAAGGACCCAGATAATCGGTATCCACCTTACATTCGGCCTCTTCGGCTGGGTAACGACACTGATTATGGGCGTCGGCTTTCACATCATCCCCATGTTTTACCTCACACCGGTATTTCCCGTTGCTAAGGCAAAAAAAGTATTGCAGTTAATGACACTGTCACTTGCACTTGTCCCGTTGTGCCTTTTTTTTGGGTTTAATACCTTCTGGCTTATCCTGGCTGCCATCCCCGGGTTCAGCGCCATGATTCTGTTTGTAAAAACAACTCGCCACATGTTTAATCAACGAAAAAGAAAGGTCATGGATACGACCATCCGTTGCTGGCAACTGGGCCTCATCTCCCTCCCCCTGTCGCTGGTATTCTTACTTCTTTATCAGATATGGCCAATTTCGGCCTTCGCCTTTATCTTTGCATTCTTCTTTCTCATCGGTTTTGCCCTCGCCATCACCAGCGGCATGCTTTATAAGATCGTCCCCTTCCTCGTCTGGTTTCACCGCTTCAGCATGTTGATAGGAAAGGTTCCCGTGCCGCTTTTAAAGGATATCTCCCCCGACAAGAATGCCAGGCTCCAGTGGAAATTTCTGACGATAGCGATGATAACCCTGTTATTGGCGGTTATTCTGGGCTTTGATCTTGCCACCCGGTTAGGCGGATTATTGTTGGCAGCCTCTTCACTTCACCTTTTTATTAATCTCGTGAAGATGGTGCGAATCAAGACGCCGGAAGTGCCTCTGCAAGCGCCAGAGGGATGAGGCTTTGCAGGCCACAAGCTAAAGTGGGCTTCTCACCACAATCCTCAAATAATTCCATCCTGAACGTTATTTAATAGTAGGTAAAATCTTCCACTTGTGAGGTTACAGCAATTTCTTCTGGATTTTCATTTTAGCTTATAAGAGTAGATTAGCGCTGAAGCATCTAAACGTGATGGGGTGTTTTCTTTATTCTGTGGCAGACGCCTCAGCACCCCACTTCTTAACCAGATCGTGCTCAATTCCAATCTGGTCGAGGAGCTTACCGACAACGAAGTTAATGAGGTCATCCATAGTCTGAGGCTTATGATAAAAACCTGGCATGGCGGGGACGATCCTTGCGCCCATTCGGGAAAGCATGAGCATATTTTCAAGGTGAATGGCATTGAGCGGCGTTTCGCGGGGCAGAAGGACAAGATTGCCCTTTTCTTTCAGAACCACATCAGCCGCCCGTTCGATGAGATTTGCAGAAATGCCTGACGCGATGCGTCCGATAGTCCCCATGGAACAGGGCGCGATGACCATTGTTCCTCTTCCTGAAGAGCCGCTGGCCAATGGCGAAAAATAATTCGAGTTATCGAAGTAGATCAACTCTTTATCTGTATTGAAATATTCACGAACTAATTGATTCACACTAAGCTCATCACCCTTCCATGAAATGCCCATTTCCTCTTCAAGGACGATAAAACCGGGATCAGAAATAAGCAGGTTAACGCCTTTACCTGCCTCCAATAGATTTTCTATAAGCCGGACGCCATAGATAGACCCGCTGGCACCGGTTATGACGACGGTTACGGGCTGGTTATCACTCATGGCCTTATATGACATTCATCAATGGCATGTTCATCCGCCGATATGGATTCATCCTCTTCAATGATTTCCCCCACAAGGTCATAGGGGTGAGCTTCAGTAATGAGAACATCCTTAATATCACCCACATCGGCCTGGCCGGCGTTGATGTAGGTAATGCCGTCAATCTCAGGGGCCTGAAAAGTCGCCCTGCCCTGCAGAAGAAGATCGGTTTCTTCGCTGAGCCCTTCCACAAGGACCCTCACTCTTTTTCCCACATGTTCCCTGTTCCTCTCAAGAGAGATGGCCTGCTGCACTTCCATTATCCTGTTGTAGCGCTCTTCCTTAAGTTCTTCTTTAACCTGATTCTCCATAGCCCCTGCCGGGGTCCCCTCCTCCTGTGAGTATTTAAAGACGCCAAGATGGTCGAAGCGGGTCTCTTCAATAAAGGCAAGGAGATTTTCGAATTCTTTTTCCGTTTCTCCGGGAAAGCCGACAATAAAAGCGCTTCGAAGTGTCACATCAGGGAGTGACTTTTTAATTCTCTGCAGCAGACCTTTAATCATCTTTTCCCTTGTGCCGCGCTTCATCGCCTTCAGTATAGTATCATCTACATGCTGAAGGGGCATATCGATATACTTGACAATTTTATCTTCCGCGGCGATTAGCTCGATGAGTTCGTCATTCATCAGAGTGGGATAACAATAGAGGAGCCTAATCCATTCCAGATCATCAATTTTGACGAGTTGAGTGAGAAGATTTTTTAACGTTGTCGGCCTGTCCAGATCTCTCCCATAGGCCGTCGTATCCTGAGCCACCAGGTTAAACTCCTTTACCCCCTTTTCAGCCAGTGCTTTGACTTCATTAAAAATAGAATCTTCCGACCGACTTCTGAACGCTCCCCTTAATTGCGGAATGATACAAAAGGTACAGGGATTGGAACAGCCTTCGGCAATCTTGATGTAGGAGGAATAAAATGGCGTTGTTGAAACTCTCGGTGTCGTATAGTCGTGGATATATTCGGGGATACCAGTAGCAACTATCTGGCCTTTCTCCCCCGACTCAACAATCAAGGCAGCAATTCGCTGATACTCGCCCGTGCCGACAAAGAGATCGACTTCGGGTAACTCCTCTTTCAGCTCTTCCTGATAACGCTGGGTAAGACAGCCCGCAACAACAAGCAAACGACAATTTCCCGTTGTTTTGTACGCTGCATACTCCAGAATTGTTTCAATGGATTCATCCGTGGCGGACTGAATGAAGGTGCAGGTATTGATAATGATAATGTCAGCCCATGCCGCATTCTCTATTAAAGAATAACCTCTGTCACCCAGTAGTCCGAGGATAACCTCGGAATCGATTCTGTTCTTCGGACAGCCAAGGCTGACCATTGCAATTTGTTCCAAAAAATCACCTTTTAGTCTTTATATTTAGCAAGTTAGAAATAATATCCTACATTTTTTTGGCAGAATATTATTTAGCTTCGCACAATCGCCCTCAGAAGACATGCTACGAAGACTTGATTTCGTGAAGGCACTTATCCGGAACATCTGGATTATGACCTTACATAGTAACAGAGGTAGGAAAGGGAAGTCAATTTAGTACCTTAGAACTTATTTTAGCTTCGCAGATCGCCCAAGGAATATTTTCTGAGAAGACTTGAATTCTGCGTTTTTCTGGCAGAGAATAACTTCGTGAAGGTACTTACACCCCTCAAGGGGGTCTTGTGCCCTGTGGGTATACTGAAAATAGTCCAGTTCATTTGGTTTAGGAAGGCAGAACGATTAACCTTGACTATAATTTCATCCATAATATAAATTGTTATATTAAATATAATCAATTCTTTTATCATACCGTGCTGACATACCTAAAAAAAAGTAATAGCGTCTATCAGATTAATCCCAGGGACGAAACCTGGGTTGATGTTAATGGATTGATGAAAAATTTTCTTTCTGAGGCACTCTCACCTGTAGCAAGACTGCTCTTGACATCGGACGGCTCCATGACACGAATGCTTGAAGCGCTGACACTTTCAACTGTCTCTATGATTATGAAGCGGCAGGAGATATTAACGGCTAAAAATAGTCTGCTGAACTTGAAGGCATTTGACTGTGCAGGAAAAGCCCTTGCCAGAGAGGTCTGGCTTTCATGTAATGGGAAGCCCCTCATTTATGCCCACTCACTTCTTCTTGCTGCCGATGATGGGCGCTATTCTCTTGAATCAATCAGAGATACGGAGAAACCTCTTGGAAGGATGCTCATAGATGATGGAGTGAAGACCTTTAGAGGCGAGTTAGCCCTTGGTCTTGTTAAAAGCCCCGACGTGGCCGCCGATCTTTCACTTCCTTCTGACACTGATTTTTGGGGAAGATATTATAAACTTTCTTCAGACAGTGGCCTCTCAGGAATCATCTTTGAACTGTTTTCACCCCATCTTTTTCAAATCTAAATTTTGCAGACACTTTTCAAGCCGCTCATAATGCAACAAATCCATTTTCATTCCTATCCATATTAATGCCTCTCCCTGCTTAAAAAGGAGGGGCTATAAATTACCTTGGGAAAAGCTTCTCTGCACACTTAAGACTGCAATGTATAAGGAAGATTTTCCTTGACATAAACAGGGCTTTTCATTAAAATCTTTCTTTTTCGTTTGGGAGTGACGCCTTGAAAATCATCATAGGAGAAATTCCTGACACAGGGGCACTGGATGTCGAGTTTTTTGAAAAGAAAGAGGTCTTAAATAGCCTCTTCAATAAGAAACTTGAAAGCGATTTTCATTTTGACTCTCCCGTCAAAGGCTCTTTTCACATTTCAAAAGAGGGGAAAACCATTTTTGTTGACCTGACTTTAAGTGGCGCTGTCATGGTCGATTGTTCCCGTTGCCTTGAGGTGTTTGAATATCCCATAAATGAGGCCTGCCAACTCACTTTTTCCCCCCATGAGAAGGAAAAAGGGGAGAAAGAGGCAGAGCTTGAAGAAAAGGACTTTGAAAGAACTTATTACGACAACTGCCTGGACCTGGATGAAATTTTAAGAGAGGAAACAGCCTTACGCCTCCCCTTCAATCCAACCTGCAAGAAAGACTGTAAAGGACTTTGCAGTTCCTGCGGGAAAAACCTTAATGAGGGCAATTGCAGTTGCACTAACAAAATCATTGACAGACGACTTGAAATCTTAACAAAATTAAAAACTTAAAAAAATAAAATATAAAGTAGGTTATTATGGCTGTCCCAAAGAAAAAGGTATCTAAAGCAAGAAAGAACAAAAGAAGATCTCATCACGCCTTGACGGCTCCTAACGTCATTGAGTGCCCCGAATGTAAAGAGCCAAGGCAATCACACAGAGCCTGCCCGAGCTGTGGCTTTTATAACGGCAGAAAGGTTCTTGCTGCCGAGGCATAAACCACCTGCTATTTCATGAAGATTGCCCTGGACGCAATGGGGGGAGACCACGCCCCTCAAGTAGAGATAGAAGGTGCCATTCAGGCTGCCAGTGAGTTGGATATTTCTCTGATTCTCGTTGGAAATCGGGAGATTATAGAAGCAGAACTGAAAAAAAGGGGTGCCACTCATCTTCCTATTACTGTGCAGAATGCGACGGAAGTCGTTGCAATGCACGAATCCCCATCTACAGCAGTGAGAAAAAAAAAGGACTCTTCTGTCAGGGTTGCCTTTGACCTGGTAAGGAGGGGTGAAGCGGATGCCGCTGTAAGCGCCGGCAACTCCGGTGCCGCCATGGCAACAGCCATGTTCGTGCTGAAAAAGCTTCCAGGCGTGGACAGGCCGGCAATAGCCACCGTTGTTCCCACACTTAAAGGAAGGGCGATCATCCTTGACGTGGGAGCGAATGTAGACTGCAAACCCTTACATCTTGTTCAGTTTGCCATAATGGGCGAAGTTTATGCAAAACATGTCCTCGGCATAGACAATCCAAAGGTCGGCCTTTTGAGTAATGGAGCAGAAGAAGAAAAGGGTACGGAGCTGACCAGAAAAACACACAGCATTCTGAAAGAAAGTGCCTTAAACTATGCCGGCTACATTGAGGGTAGAGATATTTACAACGGCAATGTAGATGTCGTCACCTGCGACGGTTTTGTAGGCAATGTCGTTTTAAAAACGAGCGAAGGCCTTGCAGAGGCCATAGGGAAAATGCTAAAAGAGGAGATGGCTGGAAGCTTCTTAGCAAAAATAGGCTATCTTCTGGCAAAAAAGAGCTTTAAAAATCTTAAAAAAAGAATAGACTATTCTGAATATGGTGGCGCGCCTCTGCTGGGTATAAACGGTGTTGGTTTTATCTGCCATGGCGGATCAAATGCAAAGGCGATAAAAAATGCCATCAGGTACGCCGGCGATTATGTAAAAAACAACATTAATAAGCACCTGCTCGAAGAATTTGAAAAAAATGGTGACTTGAAAGAGCTCGCTTCACGAAAGGTCGGGGAAGCGTCCTGATTTATGAATTTAGTAACTTAGAAATATTTTTTTATATGATAAGAGGAAAAATAGTTGGCACCGGATCCTATCTTCCGGAAAAAGTTCTGACAAATGCAGAACTTGAACGCATGGTTGATACCGATGACGAGTGGATTGTCAGCAGGACAGGCATTCGGGAAAGACGAATTGCAGCTGATGATGAGGCCTCTTCAGATTTAGCGTATCAGGCATCGATTAAGGCGCTTGAGGCTGCATCAATGGCAGCCAATGAGCTTGATCTTATTATTGTTGCAACGACAACGCCCGATCTTCCCTTTCCCTCAACGGCAGCGCTCCTCCAGCACAAGCTGGGTGCCGGGAAGGCAGCGGCATTTGATCTTCAGGCAGTCTGCACCGGCTTTATCTATGCATTGGCCACTGCTGACCAATATATCCGCAGCGGCATGTATAAAAAGATCCTTGTTGTCGGTGCCGAAGTTTTGTCCAGCATTATTGACTGGCAGGACCGCTCTACCTGTATCCTTTTCGGTGATGGTGCCGGCGCTGTAGTTCTTGTTGCGAATGAGGGAGAAAGTGGTATACTTTCGTCTCACCTTCATTCGGATGGAAGCCAGGCTGAACTTTTATATGTCCCTGCCGGTGGGTCGAGACAACCGATCAGTCAGGAAGTGATAGACAAACGTCTGCATTATATCAGTATGAAGGGAAATGAGGTCTTTAAGGTTGCTGTGACAGCTCTTGGAGATTCGGTACTTGAGGCGCTGGAGGCAAATGGGATCGATGGTGAAGATATCGATCTCCTCATCCCTCACCAGGCCAACATAAGGATAATTAATGCTACGGCAAAGAGGTTGGGACTTCCCCTTGACAAGGTTATGATAACCGTCGACCGTCATGGGAACACCTCTTCTGCCTCAATTCCTCTGGCATTGGACGCTGCGGTCAGGGAAGGAAGAGTTAAGGAAGGTTCGTTAATTCTTCTTGAAGCCTTTGGTGGTGGTTTTACCTGGGGCTCCATACTTATTAAATGGTAATTTTTTTGAATAAATCAGACTTTATTCATAGTGAGGAGGTGTTATGGGCTTGATGGATGGAAAGCGGGGACTGGTTGTTGGAGTTGCAAATGAAAGGAGTATCGCCTGGGGCATTGCTCAATCATTACACCGTGATGGAGCTGAACTCGCCTTCACCTATCTCAATGAATCGTTAGAAAAAAGAGTCCGCCCCCTTGCCAAGAGCATCGGTTCAAATGTTGTCCTTCCATGTGATGTAGGAAGTGATGATGATATTAAAGCACTTTTTCAGTCCCTGAAGGAAGAATGGGGCTCACTCGATTTTCTGGTTCACTCCGTTGCCTTTGCCAACAAGGATGAATTAAAGGGAGCCTTTTATAATACAAGCCGGGAAGGCTTTGCTCTTGCTCACGACATCAGTGCTTACTCTCTGGTCGCATTAACAAGGGAAGCACTTCCCCTCATGGAAGGGCGAAATGGCAGTATTATCACTATGACCTATTATGGTGCAGAGAAGGTGATGCCAAACTACAATGTGATGGGTGTGGCAAAAGCCTCTCTGGAAGCCTCTGTACGTTATCTGGCAGCCGACCTGGGCCCCATTGGTCACCGGATTAATGCAATATCAGCAGGCCCCGTTAGAACACTGGCGGCTGCCGGCATCGGAGATTTCAGAAAAATCCAGCGTGTTAATGAACTCAGGACACCTCATGGCCGACTTGTGACCCTCAAGGAAATCGGAGGGACTGCGCTCTATCTTTGCTCAGATGCATCCACTGGTATGACAGGAGAGATTCTACACGTTGATTGCGGTTTCCATGTCATGTCACTTTCAATCAATGAAGCGCTCCACATGAGTTCAGAAAGTTAATTTAAAAAGGTGCTTAACAGATAAAATGTCAAAAACAGCTTTCATCTTTCCGGGGCAAGGTTCACAATATGTTGGTATGGGGAAAGATCTCTTCCTCAATTTCAATAAAGCCAAAGAAATATTTGAAGAAGCCTCCGATGCGGTTAGTCTTGATTTAAGGAAATTAGCCTTCGAAGGCCCCGAAGACAAATTGAACCTTACGGCCAATACGCAACCTGCCATACTAACAACCAGTATAGCTGCCCTTCACGTTTTGACGGAAGAAACCGGCTTAAGGGCTGACATACTGGCAGGACACAGCCTTGGAGAGTATACAGCGCTGGTTCACAGTGGTGTTCTCTCTTTTACAGAGGCGGTAAAAATTGTAAAAAGAAGAGGTGAGTTGATGCAGGAGGCTGTCCCTGAAGGGCAAGGCGCCATGGCTGCCATCCTTGGAATGGAGAAAGATGAAGTTGCCAGCATCTGTGCTGACGTCTCGGGGGAGGACATCGCTTCTCCGGCAAACTTTAATTCACCCGGCCAGATTGTTATTTCCGGTCATCGCGATGCCGTAACAAAGGCAACAGAACTGGCAAAGGAAAGGGGCGCCAAGAGAGCCATTCTTCTGCCCGTCAGTGTTCCCTCCCATTGCAGTCTCATGGAAGCAGCGGGAAAGGCACTGAGAGCTGACCTTAAAAACCTGTCCATGGGTGATCTTGGGATTGACGTCATTTCAAATGTGGAAGCAGCCCCCTATCCGGATACAGATGCCGTTATTGATCTTTTAGTGAGGCAACTCAGCTCACCCGTCAAGTGGGACGCGTCAATTATCAAACTGAGAGAGCTCGGCATTGAAAAAGCCATTGAGGTGGGACCGGGGAAAGTCCTTTCAGGACTGGTAAAAAGGATTGACAAAGAGATAAAAACAACGAATATTGAGGATCTTTCATCCTTGAAAAAAATTCAGGAAGAAAAGTTTTAACCCGCATTTCTCGCCAAGATTCGTAGCGAGGTGGATAAAAGGTGCGTCATGCCTGGGTTTTACGACCGAGGGCCGCGCAGGCATAGTTGACACTCTGTCGAGCAGCCCGACCGAGCAAAAGCCAGGCAGGGTGTGACTTT
>JADFVM010000304.1 GCA_015222555.1 Pseudomonadota bacterium | reverse complement strand
TCACTTTTAAATAATTTTCTCAGGATCATATAATGTATGAAATTATCGTAAAAACAGAATTTGCATCAGCCCACAACTTAAGGAACTATAATGGCGTGTGTGAGAATCTTCACGGCCATAACTGGAAGGTGGATATTGTCGTAGAGACCAAGGAGCTGGACCGGTCAGGTCTGGCTGTCGACTTCAACCTGCTGAAAGAAAAGAGTAATAAAATTGCGACCGATCTGGATCACATCTATCTTAACGAGCACCGGGCATTTAAAACGGTCAACCCCTCATCGGAAAATATTGCAAAATACATTTTTGATGAGCTGGTAAAGGCCATGGGCAATAGCTGCAGAGTAAAAAAAATTACCCTTTGGGAAACGGACGATGCCGCCGCTTCCTATTTTGAGGAATGAGACAAGATGAAAAACGCAAGAGATATGCAAAGCGAGAAAGACACAAGAAATGTAGAGATCCAGAAGGTGGGTGTTAAAAACATCAAATACCCTATTCTTGTTCTCGATAAAAAAAACAAGCATCAGCATACCGTTGCAACTATCAACATGTACGTTGACCTGCCCCATCACTTCAAAGGAACCCACATGAGCCGATTCATCGAAGTACTGAATCTTTATCATGGAGAAATATCGGTCAACAACTTTGGAAAGATTCTTGATGAGATGAAAGAAACATTGGATGCGGAGTCTGCCCATATGGAAGTGGAATTTCCCTACTTTATTGAAAAGGCAGCGCCCGTTTCCGGAGCAACGGGTCTCGTTGAGTACAACTGCCGATTTGTTGGTGCAAGTAATGATGAGAAAGATTTTGTTATTACCGTGGCTGTGCCCGTTACCAGCTTGTGCCCCTGTTCAAAAGAGGTAAGCGAACGAGGGGCGCACAACCAAAGGAGTATCATTACCGTCAACTTTCGCTTTAATGAATTTACCTGGATAGAAGAGATCATAGAACTCGTGGAATCCTGTGCCAGCAGTCCTATCTACTCCATACTAAAAAGACCCGATGAAAAATATGTGACCGAGTTGGCTTATGATAACCCGCGCTTCGTTGAAGACCTTGTTAGAGAAGTTTATGTAAAGCTGGACAAGAATAAAGAAATTACCTGGTTCAGTGTAGAGGCTGAAAATTTCGAATCCATACACAACCACAGCGCCTATGCCTTTGTAGAAAAAAGGACTAACGGAAAGTCAACCATTGACTGACTATGATAAAAAGGGAAACGCTAAACGCCTCTGAGAGGGTCTGAAAAATCATATTTTTTGTCGCCCTTCAAAAAGACAAAGGCAACTTGGAGAGAGTATAAGGAGAGTATCGTTGACTAAGAAAGAAAACTTACACTTTAGAATAAAGAAAAGATATAACCACGCCTATATTCAGTTAAGATTTAAAGTGGGTTACTTGATGGGAAGAGATTTATCTTCTTGAATAGATAAGCTTATGTACGATGCCCTCCCATTTTCTTATAATTGAAAGGGCTAAGTGTCTGTCCATTCCTATGCGTCTCAGTTGACAGTAAACATGTAAGCCGTTAAAGTTATGCTGAATCCAGTGTCTCAAAACAAATCCATTTCAAAAAATAGTAAATTGGGAGGTTATATATACATTTTGGATTGGAATTTGTAAAGCAATAAATACTGTACCATGTTTGGCTTGAAGTGGATACAACCTGCCTCTATCCAACATCTTACTTCTTAGCTTCCTCTCCTTAGCCATTAACAGCAAATTCTTCCTTCCTGAAAGCGTGATTTTTCAAGCTTCACCAATAATGCAACATTACAACCCGTAATGTTGTTTTTTTAGGACCTTTATCTATGAAGACTTCCTTCAAGTGGAGGTATAGAAAAACTAATTACCGAAAATTCCCTTCAAGCCCTTTAAGCCTTCTTCCAATGTTTTTTCAATGTTGGGCTTTTCTTCCTGCGCTTCCTCGCTTTCGACCGGGGCCTTTTCTCCTTCCTCTGTTTCCATTTCTTGTTTCATTTGCTCGGTTGATTCTTTCATCTTTTTTGCAGCATCAGGGTCCTTAAGATTTGCTATCATACTTTTGCTCATTTCCCTGTTCAGATCATCCTGTTCCTTTATGTACATCACCTTGATTCCTGGTGGTACTTTAAATATATCATCGGGAACCTTCACATTTTTTTCAATCTTTGTTGCGACTGAATTAATCTTAATTACCATCACATTACCCACTGTTTTGAGTGGAATTGGTGTCTTGGTCATTGTATGGATGGTGGTTCCCATCACTGTTACTACATCGCATGTGTAGCCGAGGATTTTTGAAGCCTTTTTCTTAACAGTGCCTCCGAGAAGATTGGTCATATTCATCCCGATCTCTTCCATGTTCTTAAGCACTGTGGCTTTTTCCTTTTGAGATAATTTGTTATATTCCTCCATCATAAACTTCTTCGGGTTAGTGAACTTCTGCGCCTCCTGTTTTTCCATATCTACATTATATATCCAGTCAACAGTGGTAATATCCATTTTCTTGTCCTTCATTGGGACAAACATCACCTTCCCCGAAAGATTGGTGATCTTAGCCATCTCCTTTCCACCTTTTCTTATGTACAGTTTTTCCTCCCCTTTAAGAGACCCCGTATTTTTATAATGAATGACTGCCGTTTTAAAGGGGAGTTTAATTTCCCATGGATTATCATTGGCAAATGCAGGACTGTAAAAAACAGAAACAACAAAAAACAAGACGACAAACAAATGTATTCCTTTCATAGACTTTACTCCTTATCACGCTTGTTCTTACGAAGATGATATTTATATCAACCTAATACTCAATAAAAGCCTAACACAAAAAATGGAGATGTCAAAAATAACCTCTTTATTTACAAGAAGTACCTCATCTTACGAACATTGAAGAAAATAAGTCTGATCTTACTTGCAAAAAACTGTTTATCAGTAATTATAATTTGCTTCTTCCTGAAAGTCTTATTTCTCAACCTCTTCCCTAGATTAAATATTTCAATCCATAATAAAGCATAACAAACCTAATCATCATATATCTAAAATATACTGCCAGACAATGGAGATCATAACCACAAAAGCATAGAGATCATAGAAATTTTACCGATATATAAAAATATCCCTTGCCTTTACATAAAGAACGATAATCTCTATACTTAGGCCTTTCCACTATTCTGAAAATAGTTTTGCAATTGCGAAAGACACAACAGGAATCCGATTCCAAAGCCATATCGGCAGATCATGAGAGGTCTTAATGGAAGGTGTCAAATTTCCAGCTTATTCGTCTTTTCACGCCTACTCAAAGAGCCATTTCAGTCAGATCAGGCAGCTGAAAACTCTATCCAGGGAGATGCGCTTTGCCATGCGTGTTGTGGCCACGGCACTCCCTTTTCGTGTGAATCAATATGTCATAGACCAATTGATAGATTGGGATAACGTGCCTGACGACCCGATCTTTCAAATGACCTTTCCGCAGCCTGGGATGCTCTCCAGGGAACATTTCGAGGAAGTGGCAACATTGCTGAAATCCAACGCCGATAATAAGACGATTATGAATACAGTTCACCGAATACATATGGAACTGAATCCTCACCCTGCCGAACAGATGACACTCAACGTGCCCATGCTGAACGGAGTACCCCTGCAGGGAATCCAGCACAAGTACAGGGAGACGGTGCTCTTCTTCCCCACCCAGGGACAGACCTGCCATTCATATTGTACATTCTGCTTCCGGTGGCCCCAATTTGCAAAAGAAAAGGAGCTGCGGATATGCATTAAGGAGGGTCTCAACCTTCACGAATATCTGAAGGGCCACAAGGAGGTAAGCGATCTGTTGGTAACGGGTGGAGACCCCATGGTGATGAAATCCTCCAGCCTTTCCCGCTATCTGTTGCCACTAAGGTCGCCGGACTTCGATCACATCCAGACCATCCGTATCGGTACCAAGGCTCTGACCTACTGGCCGCAGCGCTTTGTCTCCGATAACGATGCCGACGAGCTGCTCTTTACCTTCGAAAAGCTTGTCAAATCCGGCAAACATATCGCTATCATGGCCCACTACAATCACTGGCGCGAAATGGAGACACCGATAGCCCGGGAGGCCATCAGGCAGGTTCGAAATACGGGAGCTGTCATAAGGGCACAGGGGCCACTCCTTGCACATATCAATGATGACAAGGATGTTTGGGCAACCATGTGGCGCAAACAGGTCCGTCTGGGTATGACTCCCTACTATATGTTTGTAGAAAGGGACACGGGCGCATATCGGCATTTTAAAGTCCCTCTGGCCAGGGCATGGGAGATATATCAGGGTGGAATCCAGCAGGTGTCGGGACTGGCGCGAACCGTCCGGGGCCCTTCCATGAGCGCCAGCCCCGGAAAGGTCGAAATCCAGGGTGTTGCCGAAGTTAAGGGGGAAACGGTCTTTGTGCTCCGCTTCCTCCAGGGACGCAACCCGGACTGGGTGGAACGTCCCTTCTTTGCCAAATTCGATCCCGATGCAACATGGCTGAATCACCTCAAGCCTGCTTTCGGGGAAGAGCGCTTCTTCTATGAGGAGGAATTTGAAGCCATGAGAACCAGGAGAGAGAAAAAGAACAAACTTGACTATTGATTTTATGGTAAGCATCCGAAACACAGGAGCAACCCCTCAATTTCAACCAGTAATTCTTAAAATATCCACTCCGAAAACTTATTTAGTTGTAGGTGTACACCTCAACCTTTCTTCCCTTTGTATTTCTTGTAAATTAAAGGGATGACAGAAACGATGAGGAGAAGAACGAGACCAATGATCAGTTCAGGTGAGATTTGACCTTTAAGGACATCCAATATGGAACTGGAGAAGATAACGTAAGCCGCAGTTCCGGGGAGCATGAAAATAAACGAAGCGATTACAAAATGGCTGAATTTTACTTTGGTAAGCCCAAAGGCATAGTTGAGCAGATTAAAGGGGAAAAGCGGAATGAGGCGAGTGATGGCTACAAATATCCACCCCTTTTTTTCTACGCCCTCATCGATGGCTTTTAGCTTTCCACTGACAAGGTTTTCAATCTGCGCCCGGGCAAAATATCTGGCCACAAGAAAGGCCAGTGAGGCGCCGATAGTAGCGCCGATTATTGTATAAAGTGTCCCATAAAATGGGCCGAAGGCCAGGCCGGCGACTACAGTTATGGGCAAGCCAGGCAGAAAAAGGCTGGGGGCAATGGCATAGATTAACATGAAAACAATGGGTCCCCAGGCTCCAAAACTATTAATCCACGTCTGTAGCCTTTCTTTATCAAGGTACTCATCAAGACCTGTGAGTTTAACTGCCGCTATAATTGAAACAAGAGCAACAACAAATAAGATGAGCTTGACGACACTCTTCTTCTTGTTATTTGATTGGTTTTTAACTGGACTATCCCCCGCTTTAATCACATTTTCCATTTTCTACTCCCCGACTCATCATTTTACCTTCTGTATATTTGATGAGTTTCGGTCAGAAATGGTTCAAGTGACTAAGCTTTTAAAGATGCAAGTTTCGATGCTGCAGGCTCGTCAAGGAAGAAGGAAACCTTTCCTTTTGCCTTGCGAAGGAATTGGGAGGGGATTATATCGGGCTTGGAGTCACCTTCAAAGATCTCTTTTATTGCATCTGCCTTATTGTTGCCGCAGGCAAGAACCATGATATTTGATGCATTATTAATCGTTGGTGGCGTGAGAGTAATGCGTGTTGAGCTCAGTTTATCCACATAATCTGCCGCTACCATATCCGACGTTTCATTAACTACGGGAGAACCGGGAAAAATGGAAGCCGTATGGCCGTCCTCTCCGATTCCGAGGATGATGAGGTCAAATTTCGGGAAGGCGTCTTTTCCAAGGGAAAAGAAGCTTCTAAGCTCTTTTTCATAAAAACAGGCGCTATCTTCTCCCATCTCCCCTTTTATTCTGTGTATATTTTTAAAGGGGATTTTTATTTTTGAGATGAGCGACTTTGTGGCCATTCCATAATTGCTGGCCCTATCTGTAGGTGGAACACAACGTTCATCCCCCCAGAATAGCTGCACCCTTGTCCAGTCAATTTGATTGCGAAACCGGTCTGATGACAACAGCTGATATAGCGGCTGAGGAGTTGAGCCGCCGGAAAGGACAACGTTAAAAAGACTTTTTTTTCTTATAAATTCAGTGGCTGTATCTGCGAATGAAGTGGCGGCTTTTTCAACCACATCATTGAGGTCGTGGCATATGATTGTTTCAGCTTTGTCCAACGCCATAAATGCATTCCTGATACTGATAATGACGAATACATGCTTATATCACTTGATCTGTGGACATCAGTGCCTAATTAGTTTTCATCCGTAAAGCTCAAATCCCCCCTCACCCCCCTTTACAAAAAGGGGGTAAGACATTGGTCTCCCCCTTTGAAAAGGGGGATTAAGGGGGATTTCCGGATGGACACTAATTAGTATAACCCGCCTGAATAATGATGAAGTTTTCTCACGCGCCCCATTTTTCTTCTATTTTTCGCAGAACATTCTCGACAGTAAAACCGTATTCCTCTGCCAGTTCCTGACAGGGGGCAGAGGCCCCGAAACGATCAATACCGATTATCAAGCCATTTCGTCCTGTATATTTATGCCAGATGGCGCTTGTGCCTGCCTCGATGGCGACAAGTTTTTTGCAGCGCTCAGGAATGACACTTGCCCTGTAAGCCTCATCTTGCGCGTCAAAGAGTTCAAGGCAGGGAGCTGAAACAACCCTTATGTTAACGCCATTTTTTTTCAGCGCTTCCGCCGTTTCAAGGGCGAGTGACACTTCGGAACCACTTGCTATCAGGATCATCTCAGGCTCTCCTTCACTGTCAAGCAGTGTATAGGCGCCTTTCCCCAGATTGGATGCGGGGGCATACTTTGTCCTGTCGAGGACAGGCAGATTCTGCCGGGTCAGTATGAGGGCCGTCGGACCGCTTCTGCGAGTCAGTGCGGCACACCAGGCTGCCGCTGTTTCTGTGGCATCACCCGGTCTGATGACCTGGAGATTCGGTATGAGCCGCAGCGATGAGACATGTTCTACCGGCTCATGAGTCGGGCCATCTTCCCCGACAAAAATACTGTCGTGGGTGAAAACATAGATGACCTGAACCTTCATCAGTGCAGAAAGGCGGATGGAAGGACGGACATAATCAGAAAAAACAAGAAAGGTCGACCCGTAGGGAATGAAGCCGCCATAGGTGGCCATGCCGTTCATCATGGCGCCCATGGCATGTTCCCTGATACCGAAATGAATATTTTTGCCGGAAAATTCACCCTTGCCGATGGAAGCCTCACCCTTGATGTTTGTCTTCGTTGAAGGTGCAAGATCGGCAGATCCACCAATGAGCGCCGGCACTTCTTTGGAAATAACCTGAATCATATCACCGGCAGCTGAACGCGTGGCGAGGGAATCCTTCTTAATCGTCTCCAGAAGCTTTTCTTCAAGTCCCTCAGGGACGGTTCTTTCAAAATGGGCGTCCCAAAGAATAGACAACTCGGCATCTGATTTGATGCTTTTATTAAAGCATTCCTGCCAGCTATTGTAATCATCTTTTAGTTCATTGACACGCTTGTTGAATAGGGCCCTTGCTTCATCGGGGACATGGAATTTCTCATCGGCAGGCCAGCCGAGGGCTTCTTTTGTCAGTTTTACCTCTTCTTCTCCCAACGGTTCGCCATGGGCAGAAGCTGTATCCTGTTTGTTGGGGCTTCCCATGCCGATATGGGTTGTGGCAATAATCAATGTGGGGCAATCTTCCTCTTTCTGCCCGGCAATAATTGCCTCTCGTATGGCATCATGGTCATAACCATCGACCTTTAACACCTGCCAGTGATAGGCCTCAAAGCGCTTACCAACATCTTCTGAAAAGGTAAAATTCGTATCGCCCTCAATGGTGATATTATTGCTGTCATAGATATAGATAAGCCTGGAAAGACCGAGGTGACCGGCAATGGACGCCGCCTCGGAGGCGATCCCTTCCATCATGTCGCCGTCACTGACGAGGCTGTAAATGAAGTGATCGATGATATTGTTGCCATTTTTGTTGAATTTATTCGCCAAAACCCTTTCAGCGAGAGCCATGCCCACACCATTGGCAAAGCCCTGCCCCAATGGGCCGGAGGTCGTCTCAATACCGGGTGTATGTCCATATTCAGGATGACCGGGGGTCAGGCTCCCCATTTGTCTGAACTGTTTAACCTCCTCCATAGGCAGGTCGAAACCATAGAGGTGTAAAAGAGAATAGATGAGTGACGAGCCGTGACCGGCAGAAAGAACAAAGCGGTCTCTGTTGGGCCATGCCGGATCTGCCGGATTAAAGCGCAGAAATTCATTCCATAAGATAAAAGCGATGTCAGCGCATCCCATAGGAAGACCCGGGTGCCCCGATTTTGCCTGTTCTACTGCGTCAACGGACAGAAATTTTATTGTATTGATGGCCTTTTGAACAATTGCCTTGTCTAGCTTCGTGGTATCCAATCTTTCCTCCGAGAGAAATGTTTATTTTTTTCCGTTGTGTTGACTGAACCCCCTCCATTACCACCTTTAAAAAGTACAACCTCTAAAGAAAAAAGTCCGTGAATTTTAACAGATTTGCTTCAGATTATAAAGGGATAAAATATAAAATTTTGAATGGATTTTCATAGGCGATCTGCTGACAACATCCCCCCATTAAAGGCAGATATCATCACTTGAATCAGGGTAAGGGTTGAATCAGCACATAAGGTGAAAGGATCAGAGACGTAAATTCCGTTGAGTTTTCTTTCCAGGTTTCAACGTCTTTCTCTGTCGGCTTGCTAATTTTAGCCTCATTAAGCCAACGCTGCATCTTTTCAGTGTTATCTTCAGCAATCATTAACCCGACTTCAACAATATCGAGATCATTGGAAACAGTAATTAATGCGTCTCGCATGAAGTGCGCATTTAGCGCCTTCCAGTCGGTAATCCCTACCTCACTTTTCAATTTACCTTTTAATGTTTGTTCAGCCTCTGAAACCATTCGCATTTAATCCTTATTGTGTTATATTTTTCAGGGAAATCTTTGCTCTAAATTACTTTTTTTGCTAGCTTATCGAAATGAATGATTTCTGTCAATAAGGGGGGGATTGTAGATGACCGACTGGGATGCAAAATATTCAGAAGAGGATGACAAAAGTCAATGGGAGCCCAGCCTTATCCTGACTGAACTCATTTCAACGCTCCCTGCCGGCATGGCACTCGATATTGCCGCCGGTATGGGCAGAAACAGCTTTTTTCTTGCGGAACATGGTTATCATGTTGACGCCGTAGACTTTTCTGATACCGCCATCAACAAAGGGAAAAAAATGGCGCAGAAAAAGGAACTTCCCGTCACCTTTACTCATGTTGACCTGACAAGCTTTCCCCTTCCGCCTGAATCATTTGATCTCATCATAAATTTTAACTATCTTGAACGATCTCTCATCCCTTCAATGAAAGGGGCGCTTAAAAAAAATGGCGCCATCCTCTTTGAGACATTCACCATAGAACAGAAGGAAATCGGCTCACCAAAAAACCCTGATTATCTTCTGGCCCCCAATGAACTGATTGACCTCTTCGGAGATTTACATATTACCTTTTATCGGGAAGGCATTTTTGTTGAAAGGGGTCGGAAAAAGGCGGTGGCGACTATTGTTGCCAGAAAAGAGTAAACGCATTACATTCATTTACCTTGAGTAGTAATACTTTCCAGATACTCTTTTAAAGCAACAGCATTATTAAATTCTGCATTTCTTGCAGAAAAAAGCAGCGTCAGTTCACCTTTATTCATTTCATGAAGCAGTCTGGTAATAGTTTCAGAATTATTCTTCAATTCGCTGAAGTAGCGTTTTCTAAATTCCTCCCATTTATGGGGATCATGATCAAACCATTTTCGGAGTTCTGTAGAAGGTGCAATTTCTTTGAGCCATAAGTCAATATGGGCATCCTCTTTTTTAAGACCTCGAGGCCATAGCCGGTCCACTAACACGCGGGAACCATCCTCTTCTGACAATTTGTCATAGATTCTTTTAACGTGAATGGCCATCTTCTACCAGGGCAACCTTTCACCGTTGGCATGCCGGAAAGAGCCGTTATTTTCCATGTTCAATTCATCAATTCTGGCAATAAGTCCTCTGGCTGCTTCTGCGGGAGGGATACCTCTCTTTCCCGTCATCTCAGTTGCAACCATCCCTGGATGCAATATAGCAACAGAAATGTTTCTAGATTTCAGATCATTTGCAAAGCTGACGGCCGCCATATTGAGGGCTGCTTTTGACATGCGATAACCATAATAACTCCCCGACGTATTGTCCTCAATGGATCCCATGCGACTTGTGATAAAGGCGATTTTCGCCCCTCCACGCAGATTTCCTAAAAGCGCCGAAGTAACGCGCAGAGGACCGAGGGTATTGACCTCAAATTGCTTTCGGATTCTATCAAAATCCAGAGAACCCAGGCTCTCAACAGATAAGATACCGGCATTATTAATCAGAATGTCTATCCCTCTACCCTCCAGCTGGCGAGCAAGTTTATTGACGGAACCATCATCGCTCACATCAACATCACTGATAATCGTTAAATCCATCGCCTCCAGTTCCGGTGATGCTTTCCTGCATGTGGCGATTATAGTATGCCCCCGTTTTTTCAATTGGCGGCAAAGTTCAAGGCCTATTCCACGGTTAGCACCTGTAATTAAAACTGTCGACATAACAACTCCTTTTTAGATTATGAGACACC
>JADFVM010000303.1 GCA_015222555.1 Pseudomonadota bacterium | reverse complement strand
TTTATGGCCAGGTTCAAAGACTCTGTTGCACCCGATGTAAAAATAAGCCTTGAGCTGTCAGTCACGCCGAATAGTGATGCCACCTTCTCCCTGGCGTCAAAGACGAGCCTGTTTGCATTCATTGACATTCTATGCCCTGAACGACCGGGATTTCCGCCCACGTCTCTTAAGGTGGAAGCAACTGCTTTTATGACATTATCAGGTTTGGGAAAGGAGGTTGCTGCATTATCAAGATAGATGAGAGGTTTATCCATTGACTTTATGAAATCCCCTTGAGAAACACCACATCAGGAATGGAAGGACTATGCGGAGCTTACCATTTTTTTCAGAACCCAGATCTGTATGGTATGGCGGCATGATGAATATTCTCTATCCTACTTTTCATGCTTTGTCAACCAGGAACATGTAATACATGGGCAGAAATGGATTTATGAAAGAGGGGGGCGCTTTATCTCGTGATTAACACTGAACTGATAATCTTCAAAGATATGGCGGGCAGAAGGCAAGGGATAGGTCCCGTCAGAGGCAAGGTTTGTTGTATCCTTCAGTCGATAAACATAATGACCACAGGTCCAGCATTTAAAGTTTTTCATATGCATGCACAAACAGGTTTTGCCCTGCACAGACACATTCTTATCCCCTTTCGCCTTTACATCGTAATAGGCAGAGATATAGCTGCAGTTTCCTTCCCGGTCCAGGATATAACCCAGCCCTTCACAACTCGGCTTAATCCCTGAATTTATTGATGGGCTGTTCTTTAACATGCGCATTGGATAACCTGTTGGAGAGGTCGTATTGACTTCAACATCTTTTTCCCCGGCTGTCAGATAGATCTGTTTTACATCATCGGGCAGACCACATTCCTTTGCAATTGTAAAGCGAGTGGCAACCTGAATGGCTGAGGCCCCCATCTCCATAAATTCAATCCCATCGGTTCCCGTAAAGATCCCTCCGGCAGGTATGACAGGGATATTAAGGTCCTTATCCCTTAAATATTCCAGAATCTCGCTCACAATATCCTTAAGGTTATATTTCTTCCAGTCCTCAAGACCAAAACCGAGGTGCCCACCGGCCAGTGGTCCTTCAACAACAATAAAATCAGGAAGCCTTTCCACCCTGGCCGCTCTACGCAGAAACAGTGTCAAGGCACGCAGTGAAGACACAATGATGCCCAGCTTCAGATCTCTAAAACGGGAATGGCCCTTAATGAGCTCAAAGGAACCGAGGTGAAGACCTGCACTCAGTGTAATACCATCGATACCGGAATCCATGGCAGAGGTCAGACGCACCTTTAAAGTTTCAGCCGGATTATTCATGGTCAACTTTTCCATGCAGTTGATATAAATGGCGCCCTCACCCCTTTTTTCATTCATGGTATGTTCCACATGCAGGCGGGTCGCTTCTTCAATCTCTTTCAGGTCAAACTGAACTTCTGCCTTGTTCTTTTGAGAGGCATATTGTTTATATTTATTATATTTATTCTTAACAAAATTCGTATTGTAATGTCTGTCAGTGATGGTACATATCATGGCATCTGAGATATGCCCGATACCACCAAGGCTGGCTATTTCAACGGCAAGTTCTTTGTTGGAAATATCGACACCCATACCACCAAGCATTATAGGCACGTATTCCTTTTTCCCTAAATTAAGACGAAAATCGTCCAGCTTTTTCATTCTATACTCTTAGTTATTAAGGTTCTTATTCAATATTAAATTGAGGATAAATGCTGTGAGGAAATTTGCTCAAGGCATGAAGATACAGCCTGAAAAAACAGCGCTCTGAAATTCATACGCCCAAGGAGATCAATTCTCCCTCTCCAAAACATAGTCTGCAAGGCAAAGTAAGGCGGTTTTATTTTCCGATTCACCAAAGAGTGTCAGGCTATCCTTAGCTATTGCAATATGTTCCTGTGCCTTTTTAAGCGTATATTCCAAACCATTATATTTATTTATAAGTTCAAGGGTTAATTTAAGGTCTTCATCACTGATGGATTCGGCATTGAGAAAGACAACCAGTTTTTTCTTTTCTTCCTCATTACACTCTCTTAAAGCCTTGATAAGAGGAAGGGTAACCTTCCCTTCATGCAG
>JADFVM010000302.1 GCA_015222555.1 Pseudomonadota bacterium | reverse complement strand
GTAAAAGAGAACCCATTTCAGCATTGAGCACATGCCAATAAACACTGCCTGATAAAGGAGTAACAAATGAAACCAATCCGTTATGATCCAGGTGAAATTGAGAAAAATCTAACAAAGGAGTTCTGGGATAAGACTATTCTGCCTGATTACTGGGACAGAAATGCCAGACAATGGCCCGACAAAGAAGCCTTGGTAGATTCCCTGGGCAGCAGACTCACTTGGGCCGAGGCCACGCAAAAAATAGACAGGATTGCCCTTGCCCTGATCAAGGACATGAAGTTAAAAAGGGACGACAAGCTGATGGTTCAGTTGCCCAATTGCATCGAGCAAGTCCTGGTGCGTCTTGCCTGCGAAAAGGCGGGGGTTTTGTCCATACCTGAAATGACGACCTTTCGCCAGACCGAGTTGGCAGACATTGCCACACGGACAGGGGCAGTCGGCATCGTTATATCTAAACAATATCGAAAATTTGACCATTATGAGATGGCAAAGGAACTCCAGGCCGATATACCAAACTTGAAACATATTATTGTCGCCGGCGAAGATGTGCCCGGGGATTGCATCTCACTTAATGGAATCATGGACCATCCTTACGAGCAGGAATACGATCCCATTGAGCTGTGGGCCAGAAGACTGGATGCTATTGAAGAAGTGGGCTTCCTGATCACCACTACAGGTACTACCGGTCTTCCCAAGCTCATTGAACACAGGATTGCGGCTCGTGAGATTTGGACGGCAAAATCCCATGTTAGGAACTGGGAACTCGGGCCTGATGATTGTGTTCTCGCCATTGCACCGCTCGCCGGGGCAGCAGGAGGAACGCCGGCATATGTCACTGCCCCTGTGGGTGGCGCCAAAGTTGCCTTGGAGTATCAATATCGTGGAGAAGGAACCCTTGAATTTATGGAGAAGGAAAGGGTCACTGTTATTGCACTTGTCCCAACTCAGCTTGCCAGACTGCTGGAGTTACCTTTGGATAAATATGATCTATCATCTTTGCGCATCATAAAGACAGCCGGCGGATATCTGCCGCCGCCTCTGGCCAAGGAGGCTGAAGAGAGGTTCGGCTGTCCGATCCTGGGCACATACGGTACCCAGGATACAGGGTCAATATCCGGAGTACCGATAACTGCCTCCAAGGATCAAAGATACACCACTGTTGGCAGGTTACACCCTGGAATTGAGGTAAAGGTTCTGGACGATTCCGGGGACCCTGTGAAGCCGGGAGAGGTGGGGACCCTCTGGTTCAAGGGTCCGGGCAACTCGATTGGGTATTACAAAGATCTTGAAAAGACAATGACCGAGGCCTTTGATAAAGATGGCTTTGCCACGCCGGGTGATCTGGTAACTGTCACAGATGACGATTATGTGAAGATAATGGGAAGAAAAAAGAATATCATTATTCGTGGCGGACAAAATATTTACCCAAAAGAGATTGAAGACTATCTTCTATCTTATGAAAAAATGACAAACGCTGTTGTTGTCCCCATGCCTGATCCTGAAATGGGTGAGCGCGCATGCGCCTTTGTCACTCTCAAGAAGGGAGAGCAATTTACCTTTGAAGAGATGATTGACTACCTTAAGAGCAAGAAGATCGCCGCCTTTAAACTTCCTGAAAGGTTAGAGGTTGTGGAAGCCTTCCCCCTGGTGGGCGAAAGTGGCAAAATAGACAATAAAGCCATGGTTCAAATGATCACTGACAAGCTTAAAGAGGAAGGCAAGATATAGCTTGTAGAAAATACTTTTAGGATGAAGAAACAATGCGGGCGGGGTTTATCCTCGCCCGAATAAGCTGAAAGGATAGTATCTTTTCAGATAGGAGATACAACCGAAGTGATACTCATACTGGTAATGGCCGAAGAGAAGTGGGAGGAAGCCGATTTCCTGCGCAAGGAGATAGAGTCACGTGGCCACAAAGCCAGGATTCTGGATATGGGCTTACTGGGAGACGCGCAGGGAGCCTGCGATATTACCCGTGAAGAAATCATACAGGCCAGCGGGCAAAATCCTGAGGAGATAACGCTTATAGCTGATAGAGGGAAACGAATGCCGGTCATGGTGGATGGAGCCAGGCAAAAAGTCCTGGATCTCTATTCCCATGGGGAGCTTTCCGGGATAATAAGCGTGGGCGGCACCACCGGCACGCGAATGGGCACGAGCATTATGAAATCCCTCCCCTTTGGAATCCCAAAGTTTGCTGTCTCCAGCACAGCAGCACTTCCGGGACTTGCTTCGAGATATATTGGTACAGCAGACATAACACTGATGCACTCGGTAGTGGAGATTGCAGGGCTTAACGACCTGATGAGAAATGTTCTGGCCAGGGCTGCCGCGGCTATTTGCGGAATGGTGGAAGGTTCTGCCCGTGTGCCTGTGTCTTTCGATAGTGAAGGCAAAAGATCTTTAATTGCAATGACACATTTTGGCCCGTGTGAAGAGTGTGCCGTAAATGTAAGAAAGCAACTTGAGCAAAAGGGGCACCAGGTTATTGGCTTCTCGGCTGCCGGCATTGGCGATAGGGCCATGGAAGAGATAATAGGGGCACAGAATATCTTTTCTGCTGTCATTGACCTTGCCCCAGGCGGAGTAGGCGAGGAGTTGCTCGGTTTTGCAAGGGCAGCGGGCCCCAGCAGACTTGAAGGAGCGGGTAAAATCGGGATACCACAGGTCATTGCCCCGTGCGGCGTTAATTTTGGAAGCCCACTCAAACGCAAGTATAAGCCGGAATATGAATCGCGGAAGCAGTATGCCTATGATGCTGTCCGTACCTTCGTAAGATTGTCTGACGAAGAGCTGATTATGGTGGCTGCAACTATGGCAAAAAAATTAAACAAGGCAAAAGGTCCGGTAAAAGTTGTAATCCCCACAGGCGGATGGTCGTCGGTTGACAAAAAAGGGGCTGACTTCTATGATGGCGAGGCAGATGCGGTCTTTGTGACAGAGCTAAAAAAGCAACTGAGCCAGGATATTGAGGTAAGAGAAATAAATGCCGACCTTGAATCACCCGAATTTGCCAATGCCGTGGTTGAGGCATTGATAGATATCATATAACCATTTTAGAATAGTCCTGCAAAAATTCAGTCGGTGAACTCTGAACGTTTGAAACCGTAAACGGTTACCAAACAGTAAAGGCCTATATGTCAAAACGAATTGTCATCGGTATTTCAGGAGCAAGCGGCGTTATCTACGGCGTAAGGATGCTCAGTTTACTTAAAGAAAAAGACTTCGAGACCCATCTCATATTATCCGAAGC
>JADFVM010000301.1 GCA_015222555.1 Pseudomonadota bacterium | reverse complement strand
TCTTGGGAGTTGTCATGAATAATTTTCTTGTGAATATTTCTTTTCCTGAGTAAATCTTTGAAGCTTTTATGGTTGTCATCAACTGTCTGTTCATCCGTTGTCCAGACCTCGCCAATTTCGAATTCCTTTAAAATATGAATGAGGCCATTCATGTGGTCAGCGTGGGGATGGCTCAAAACGAGGTAATCTATCTCTTTTACGCCTTCGTAAAGAAGATAAGGTCTTACAACCATTTTGCCAATGTCAAAGGTGTTATCATAGCTGCCTCCACCGTCAATGAGCATGTTTTTGCCCTTTGGGAATTCAATAAAAGTTGATTCTCCCTGACCGACGCTTAAAAATGTGACTCTGAGGTTTTGATCTGATCTTTCAGAGAGTATTTCAAAGGTTTTTGAAGAGATAAAGATAAGGGGTATAATCAGGGTCGTCGAAAGGACCCATTTTTTTTTAATGTTAAAAACAGCCCAGAGAAGGAGATAATAAAGGATGATTTCAAAGGGGCTCGGTGGCGACAATAGAGTTGAAGCAAATGAAAAGCTTGAAATATAAGTGATGATTTCGTTTGACATGGAAGCGATAAGGGAAACTGGAGTAAAAAGCATGGTCGCCCCGGGAATGTTTGCTGCCGCAGCAAACATGGCAAGGCTGGCTATGGGGATGGCAATGAAACCGAGAAGAGGGACAACCAAAAGGTTGGAAATAATCCCCACCGTAGATATTTCGTTAAAAAAATAGGCGATAATTGGCGCTGTCCCCAATGAGGCGGTTAAGGACACGATGATAAAGGTGCAAACCTTTCTCAGCCACTTCTTATTCTCCTCTTTTTTTGGCGTGAACAGAAGCGATTCCAATCGGGGAACCATATAGATGATGGATAAAACTGCAGTAAAGGAAAGGAGAAAGGCCGGATCAAAAAGCGCCTGTGGCCACGCAATAAGGATGATCAGGGCAGCGAGGGAGAGGGTGTTGTAGATTTCACTTTCTCTTTCGATGATGACAGCAAAGAGAAAAGTCGCGACCATTATATATGCCCTGATGGCCGATGTGGACATGCCGGAGGTGATAAGGTATAGGGTCAGCGGGAAAAGTGTAAGGATGGCTGCCCACTTGTTTATGACCAGATGAAGGAGCAAGCTTTCAGACCTAGACAATGCCCATCTGAAAAGCCTATAAAAAAAGAAGGCAACAATGCCCATATGGAGGCCTGAAATAGCGAGGAGGTGGGAAAGGCCTGCTTTTCTATAGGATTGTACTGTTTCCTCTGCCATATGGCCCTTGGAGCCCAGGGTAATTGCCATAATAATCCCCTTTGCCTCATCGTAACTAGTTTTTTCTATAGCCCCTTGAATTTTATCTCTCAGCCCATAGACAAATCCCCAGAACCGGATGCCATCACCCATAGCAGCGATGAAGCGATTATCTTTCATAAAGGCTGTGGCATATATCCCCCTGTCTTTTAGAAAACCCTCATAATCAAATCCGCCCGGATTTCCAAAGTTTCTGGGCTTTTTTAGCTTTGCCCAAAATCGGATCCTGTCGCCTGGAATGATTTCAATATGCGGGTCTGCAATGGTCAGTTGAATCCCTCCGGTGACCTTAATCCGATGGTTTTCCTCATAGACTGATGTCTTTTCAATGATAAGCCTGCATTTGTCAATTCCCTCTACTTTTTTTGTGACAACACCTTCAACAATCGTTTTTTCGTCACTTGCATAGTTTTTAACATTACCCGGATGGGAAGACAAATTGCCATAACCATCCCAGAGAAGAAGACCGACTGGAAAAAAGAGGGAAATAATGAAAAAGGGGAAAAGGTTTTTCTTGAATAATAGGGTGAAAAGGGCAATTGTTAAAAAAATTGCCATCAAGATCTGAGCAATGTGTGGGGATATGTCGTAAGT
>JADFVM010000300.1 GCA_015222555.1 Pseudomonadota bacterium | reverse complement strand
TTGCTCACACCGATACGTTTGCAGAAGTTCCTAATCGATTCCGGCGTATACCCCCGTCTTCGCATCCCGGCAATAGTCGGCATACGCGGGTCATCCCATCCGCTCACATAGTTCCCTTCCACCAGCTCAAGAAGTTTGCGCTTGCTCATTACTGTATAGTTCAGGTTTAGCCTGGCAAATTCGATCTGACGCGGATGGCAGTCTGTTTTAAGTTCATCAAGGACCCAGTCGTAAAGTGGCCGATGGTCTTCAAATTCCAACGTGCAAAGAGAATGTGTGATAGATTCAATGGCATCTTCAAGGCAGTGGGCATAATCATACATGGGATAGATACACCACTTGTCACCTGTCCTGTGATGGGTGGCATGCTGGATGCGGTAAATGACGGGGTCCCGCATGTTGAGATTGGGTGAGGCCATATCGATCTTAGCGCGCAATACGTGTGCACCGTCAGGGTATTCTCCCGCTTTCATTTTTCCAAACAATTCCAGGTTTTCCTCAACAGAGCGGTTGCGATAGGGGCTGTCTTTTCCGGGCTCCGTCAGCGTGCCGCGGTAGTTCCTCATCTCTTCAGGCGAAAGACTGCAGACGTAAGCCTTCCCACCTTTGATCAACTGGAGAGCATAGTCATAAAACCTGTCAAAATAATCGGAGGCATAATAGAGATGCTCTCCCCAGTCGAAGCCAAGCCACTTGACATCGGCACTGATGGAGTTTACGTACTCTGCTTCTTCCTTTGAGGGATTGGTATCATCAAAACGAAGGTGACAGACAGCTCCTTCATTTTCTTCAGCGATGCCGAAATTGAGGCATATCGATTTTGCGTGACCTATGTGGAGATAACCGTTGGGCTCGGGTGGAAAACGTGTGATGATCTTTTTGTGTTTGCCGCTTTTAAGGTCTTCTGCCACGATCTGGCGGATAAAATCAACGGGTGCAGTTATTTCCTCACCCATTGTGTTATTGTTATGGTCAGTCACGTCCACTCCTGCTACTCGGATTTTTTAAGTGGGCGATTATAACACAAGACGTTTGGTCATACCAGCGGGGAAAATTGATTTTTGAGCTGAGAAACGCTGTAGAAGACTTGCTTTTCCGTAAAAGGGCTTGTCTTTTCTTCCCGTTAAAACGCAGCCGAGTGAAGCTGTTGACTGAGGGAGAAGGTCACAAGCTGTCTGAGCGAAGCGAGTTCTTGTGACCGCCGAAGGCAACTGCGGAATGAGGGGAGCCAAGGGCCAAGTTTTTGGGCGCCTTTCTTTTGCTTACTTTTCTTTGGCCGTCAAAGAAAAGTAAGAATCCTTATGGCAAAGCCTTTTAACTCCGGTCCTCACGAGGGCAAACTCTAAAACCTCGCCCTGACCAAAACATAAGCAAGCCACCCCCAACCGAACAGAAAGGCCATCCCGCCAATGGGCGTAACAGCGCCAAGCCACCTTATCCCCGTAAGGGCCAGCAGATAAAGACTGCCCGAAAAGATGATAATACCAGTCAAAAAGCCCCATCCCGCAGGGGAAAAAGAGAGCTCTTTCAAATTGTGCTGTAAAATCCCAAGTCCGAGAAGTGCTATTGTATGAAACATCTGATAGTTCGTCGCTTTTTCGTAGACTGTTCTTCCGTAGTCATTGAGAAAACCCTTAAGGGCATGTGCCCCAAAAGCGCCAAGTGCTACACTCAGAAAGCCGGATATTGCCGCCGACACCAGCCACAATTTAACCATTCAGTTACCCTCCTTCTTTAACAAGATTTTACTGCTGCGTATCAGACGCTATCAAATCGCTTACGCGCCAGGCCTCGAAGCCGCCATCCATGCTGTACACATCTTTAACTCCCTTTTCGAAAAAAAAATTTGCTGCATCCTGGCTCGTGTTTCCATGATAACAGTAAACGATAAGCGGCCTGCTGTTATCTGATTCAGATAAGAACTGATCAATATTATCCTTATGGATCCGGATTGAGTTATCTATATGCGCCGTATTATAGGATTGGGAATCGCGGACATCGACAATGGTCACATCTCCCTTTTCAATCATCGTTTTTGCATCATCCACTGCCAGATGTTTAAAACTTTTCATAATTGTTATCTTCTCATTTATATGATTTTTTTAGTTTCATTTCTGATAAGTTTTTTGATGACTTAAGGCGAGTTTTGATTCAACATTCTTAGGAATTTGTGAATTGTAATTACTTATTGAAGATTAATGAATCGGGATGGAAATCATACCAGACAAACCAATAGGTAACGATGCCT
>JADFVM010000299.1 GCA_015222555.1 Pseudomonadota bacterium | reverse complement strand
TCCAGCGAAGAAAAGGTCGGTGAGCTCTCCAGACAGGTCAGAGATATCAACGATATGGTATCGCTGCAAAAAGTCCTCAGATTATTTAAAAGGCGGGAATATCTTAGAGTTGGCATAAGAGACCTGCTTGAGCTGGCGCCCCTGGAAGAGGTCATGGAAGAGATAAGCGATCTTGCATCGGCCTGTCTCGAGGCAGCCCTCCATGCTTCAAAAAACATGCTTAATAAAGAATACGGAAGACCGACCTACATCAATGGGGATAGTGTTGAGAAAGAAGCGGGCTTTGTTATTTTGGGAATGGGTAAGCTCGGCGGACGTGAGCTTAATTTCAGCTCGGATATTGACCTCATCTTTCTTTACACAACAGAAAAGGGCGAAACTGAGGGGATAGAAGATAATGGAGGAAAGCTCGTTAACCGGATTTCCCTGCACCAATATTTTGTAAAGCTGGGCGGCATGGTTGTAAAGGCAATGAACGACGTTACTGAAAACGGCTTTGTCTTTCGCGTCGACATGAATCTCCGACCCGACGGCCAATCAGGCGACCTTTCTATCTCACTGAGGGGGGCAGAAACGTACTATGAAGCCTGGGGGCGAACCTGGGAAAGGTCCGCCATGTTAAAGGCAAGACCTGTTGCGGGCGATATCGGCCTCGGTGATACCTTCCTGGCATCGATGCGTCCTTTCATGTATAGGAAGTATCTCGACTATGGGGCCATTGAAGAGATCGGCGCCATGAAAAAGAAAATCGATGCAAAAATTGCCCGCGATGACCAGACCCTTAGAAACCTTAAGCTTGGCACAGGCGGGATCAGGGAAATTGAATTTTTCATCCAGGCCTTACAACTAATTAATGGCGGCAAGCTTGAGGCGATCCGGGAAAAAAATTCTCTCATGTCACTTAAAAAATTGAATGAGGCCAATCTCATCACTAAAGAGGAAGAAGATAATTTAACGGGGGCCTACACCTTTCTTCGAAAGGTGGAACACAGACTTCAGATATTTCAGGAGAGGCAAACCCATACACTCCCGGCAGATAAAAATCAGCTGGAGCTGCTGGCAAAACGAGTAGGATACCGCGACAATGCCCTTGAGATGTTTTTAGAAGACCATCGCAGACATACGGAAAATGTAAAAACCATTTATTCCACCCTCTTTCATGAAGCGGCTGAAAAACTGGAGGAGGAAAAAAGCCCTGAAATCCTTGAGCTTCTGGAAGGCTTATGCACGGATGACGAGGCGGTGGAGCGCCTGTCTTCCTATGGCTTTGAAAAGCCGTCACAGGCGTTAAAAAATCTGCCGCTTTTATGGAACGGTCCGCCATTTGCTCATTTTACAGAGAAAAGCCGGTCCGTTTTACAACGCCTGGCGCCTCTGATCTTTAAGGAAATCATTGCCACACCTGAACCGGACATTGCGCTTAATCGGTTTGAAAAGTTTATTTCTTCCGTCGGCTCAAAGGCCACCCTTTATTCATTGCTTGCGCAAAACCACCATATAATTAAACTGATCGTCGGCCTCTTTGGGACAAGCCACTTTTTATCCAACATATTTCTTTCTCATCCGGATATTCTTGACTCCATAGTCTCATCCGATGTTTCTTCCTGGATCAAGAGCAGGCAAATAATGGAAAAAGAGCTGGACCTGCTTATCGACGCACTTGATAATTATGAAGATCAACTCGATGCACTTCGCCGGTTCAGAAACCTGGAGATATTGCGTATAGGCATCAATGATGTTTACGGGGAAATAGATATCCAGGAAGTGTCATCTCAACTCACCTGGCTGGCAGAAGTCGCTCTTAACAAAGCCTATCAAATGGCTATCAGGCAAATGAAAGAAAAACACGGCATCCCGCAGACAACCGTTAATGACCCTTTGCAGGAAGCCTCTTTTGCTATTATTGCCATGGGCAAGCTGGGGGGGGAAGAAATGAGTTACAGTTCCGACCTCGATATTATCTTTGTTTATTCCGGCAGAGGTGAAACATCAGGCTCATATGAAGATAAAGGTGATCTCAAGATAATCAATAATCATGAATTTTTTGCAAAGGTGGGCCAAAGAATCATCTCCATCCTGAGTACACCGACGAGGGAAGGCTACGCATTCAAAGTCGATACCCGGCTCAGACCTTCAGGCAGCGCAGGCCCTCTCGTCACGTCACTCGATGCCTTTGAAGAGTATCACAAACAAAGCGCTCAGACATGGGAAAAACAGGCATTGACAAGAGCCAGGGAAGTTGCCGGGGATATGACGCTGGGAAAACATGTTATGGCCATAATAGATGAGAATTTATCTAAAGAGCCCATCACAGATGAAAGGGTTATGGAAATCGACAGGATAAGAAAACGGATGGAGTTCGAGCTTGCAAAGGAAAAAGAGGGCACATATAATATCAAAACCGGAAAGGGAGGACTTGTAGATATTGAGTTCATTGTTCAATTTCTCATACTGAAACATGGCGCATCAAAGGACGCTGTCCGGTCGCCAAATACAAGGATAGCCCTTAAGAACTTGGCAGAAGCCATGATCCTCCCCGAAGAAGATTACGAGGTCCTTTCTAATGCCTACCTCTTTCTTAGGAGGGTAGAAAACAGGTTGAGAATCGTGCATGATCAGTCTGTCAGTGAACTCAATACTGTTTCCGGCAATTTCACACTATTGGCAAAGCGGCTCGGGTATGCGCCGCAAGACCTGTTACGTGATTATAAAAATGAAACCACTAAGGTTAGGGAAATATATAACCGGTATTTTCTTGCCTAACAATAAAATGCACCCGTTGCGTATACAGTCAGGAGGTAACGCTTAAATGATTAATAAGGTTGATAAAATATGGATGGACGGAGAATTCATTCCCTGGGATGAGGCAAATGTTCACGTCCTGACACACACCCTTCACTACGGCCTGGGTGTTTTTGAGGGGATACGATGTTACCAATGTGAGGACGGGCGTTCTGCTGTTTTCCGTTTAAAAGAGCATGTAGACAGGCTCTTCGATTCCGCACATATCTGCCAGATTAAAATACCCTACAGCAGAGAGGAAATTTCAGAGGCGACGCTGGAAACCCTGAGAATAAATGGTCTCAAAGAGGCCTATATTCGTCCTGTAGTTTTTATCGGTGACGGTGAAATGGGCATATATGTTAAGGACTACAATGTAAAAACCTCCATTGCGGCATGGGCGTGGGGCGCCTACCTTGGAGATGAGGGGATAAGCAATGGCATCAGGGTTAAGGTCTCTTCCTTTACAAGGCAGCATGTCAATATCAGCATGACAAAGGCCAAGGTCTGCGGCAGCTATGTCAATTCAATGATGGCAAAAAGAGAGGCCATCCTTGCAGGTTACGATGAAGCGCTGTTGCTCGACAACGAAGGTTATGTCTCCGAGGGAAGTGGAGAAAACATCTTTATCGTCAAAGACGGCATTGTCAAAACGACACCTAAAGGGTCCGTTCTGACCGGCATTACTCGGGATTCTGTCATGACTATTCTTGCAAATGAGGGGATCACCGTTAAGGAAGAGAGCTTTACCAGAGATGAGTTATATATAGCAGAGGAAGCCTTCTTTACCGGAACAGCGGCTGAGATCACGCCCATAAGAGAAGTAGATAACAGGACTATCGGAACAGGGAAACCGGGTGCCATTACAAAAAAGGTTCAGGAGCTCTATTTCCAGGCCGTTAAGGGTGGTCGGGAAAAATACGGGCACTGGTTAAGCTATCTTTGATAAACCGGCAATGTTGAAAGGATCCTTCGTGGGAAAATGCTGACGGGAGAGGACAATGGGGAATGATACAAAGGAAAAAAAATTCTGTCCGAGCTGCGGTGAAAATGTTGACACCTATTTTGTAGACAGAAGTGGTGGCGTTGAAAGCGAGGGGAAGAAAAAGGGGGATATCTGCTGTATCTTCTGTGGCATGATCGTGGAGGACATCTCAGGCAATGATGTTATCCCTGCAAAGTCGATTCTTATATCAGATGATTCGGCCATGGTTAGAGAACTCATCACAGACATGTTAAAAGAGAATGGCCTGACAAAAGACGTTATTGCATCAAAAGACGGCTCCGATTTTATCACGCTCTTCGTAAAAAAAATAAGTAAGAAAACCCCTTTTTCACTCGTTATCCTCGATGTTTCAATGCCCATATTAAATGGTGTGAATGCGGCCATTGCAATGAGAGCGATAGAAAAGGCGCTTAAAATGAAATCGACGCCTGTCCTTTTTTTCACGGCTCAAAAATGCGATGAAAATTTCAAGAAAGTACTCACCTATTGCAAACCTGCCCTCTATGTAAACAAAGGGATAAGCTCAACACCCGATCTACTTGCATCAAGGGTGAGTCAGGTAATTATAAAGCTATTGAAGGATATAAAGAGTTAACTCTATTTTTAGTAACTAAGAAATTATTTTTTGCGTTTTTCTGGCAGGAAATAATTTCGTGAAGGCACTTATCCGGTTCATCTGGGTTATGGCCAGTCAGTTAAAATAACTGCGCTAAAATGGGAAAGGTGCTGGATTCTTTTATTTTGTTAGTGAAACAATTAAAGAGAATCTGTATCTGAATGCTGCCCTATTTTTATTTCTTCTCCTCTTTCTCTTTCCTCTTTATTTTCTTGGTCTTCTTAGCCTTACGCAGGAGGAGAAGGTTTTCATTTGTCGTTCGTAATTTTGAGCACAAGGAGATTGCCAGAGATTTATATATTTTCACAGCAATATGGCTCTCATCGGAGAGAATCTTTTCAAAATTCTTTTTGCTTAATTCAATAAGCTCGGAATTCTCACTGGCAAAAACGTCGGCTGAGGTAGGCTGATCATCCAAAAGGGAGATTTCACCAAAATGATCCCCTGCACCTAAAATGGACAGAATGTCCTCTTTTTTATGACCACCGGGACCGGTTACGCTGACAGAGCCGCTTTTAACAATATATAATGCGACACCTTTTTTCCCGGCCTTTATAATTTCATCATCTTTATCAAAATGTCTGCTCTTTAATTCCTTCCCTATTTTGGCAAGTTCATAAGATGTGAGACCATGAAAGAGGTATACCTTTTTTAATAATTGAACATTTTCCATCCCTGCCTCCTTTTTATGCCAGCGCTCAACGAAGCATACTACAACTCTTTATTCTATGGCAAAAACTATTTCAAATCAATCACCCCGCCGCAAGCAGCTGGGTATGAGCGTGGAGATAACCTTCTTAATATATCGCGGCAAGCCGCGGGGAATGCACCCGCTAGGGATTCACCAAAAAATAAAACAACACAAGAAAATTAAAATAAATGAAACTTTTTTTTAGTTCTAGCGTCTTAATTAACGTAACACCTCCTTTTATTGGCGGGAGATATTCTCAATATCTCCCGCGTTTTTTTATCTATTTCTTCTCTTCTGATACTTCCACACATTTCTGTTGTGCTCTTTAAGTGTACGGGCAAAGACATGACTTCCATTATTCATTGAAACAAAATAAATATAGTCGACATCTGCCGGGGATAAAGCCGCCTTTATGGAGTCGATACCGGGATTGGCAATGGGACCGAGCGGCAGTCCATTGATGCGGTATGTATTATAGGGCGTCTTTTTTTTTAGATCTTTTTTCTTCAGATCACCATCAAACCTGCCAATCATTCCATAGATGACGGTCGGGTCTGTTTGAAGCCGCATCGGCTTTTTTAATCGGTTGTGAAAAACCGCAGAGATTAAAGACCGTTCATCGGGATTAGCCGTCTCTTTTTCTATTATTGAGGCAAGGTTAATGACATCCTTAACAGTAAAACCGATTTCAGCGGCCCTTTTTTCAATATCCTCGGGAAGGATATCAATAAGCCGGCCAACCATGGCAGAGATAATTTCTTCACAACTCATACCCTTAACAAAGAAATATGTTTCGGGATAGAGATAACCCTCCAGGCTGACGCCTTCCACCCCCAGTTTTTTCATCAGTTTTTTATCAAAGGCCATGGAGATAAATTCAGTCCGGCTGACAAGCCCTTTTTTATCAAGAAGTTCAGCGATTTGATAAAGGTTGAAACCTTCAGGGATGGTCAGTCTATACTTGATAACACTCCCTTTCCTCAGCTTTCTAAGGATCTCCTCCGGCGTTACGCCGGGATCAAAGAGATACTCACCGGCCTTGATACTTTGGAGCGCGCCTTTCAGTTTAGCGTAGAGATAGAATTTTTTACGACTGTCAATCACCTCTTTTTCATTAAGCGTTTTTGCAACGGAATGAAAGGACGCCCCGGGTCGTACTTCAACGGTGACCTCTTCCCTTGCTGAGCCGGCGGCCGAATGGACGTAATAATAGCCGTAAATTTCTGCAACAACCAAAAGGACTGCAAGCAAAACGGCAAAACTGATCAATATTTTTTTCATCATTCTCCCAAGTTAGAAATTGCTTAAGCGGGTTCTGTTTTTCTTGAATGCCCCCGGCTATCCCCTCCCGGGGACTTGGCCATCTATTATTCCGAACCATCTCCTCCCCCTGGATGGGGGAGGATTAAGGTGGGGGTGAAAGCAGAAAGCCATTAAATCAAACATTTGGATGCCGGATCAAGTCCGGCATGACGGATTATTAGAGTCCCCTTCATACATAGAATCCAATATCGCCTTATACTTTTCCACCACCACTTTTCTCTTTATCTTCAATGTAGGTGTTATCTCACCGGCATCGATGGTCAGCTCTTTTTTCAAAAGGGCAAACTTTTTTATCCTTTCATAGCGGGCAAAGTCCTTAAGCCGCCCTTCTATTCTGTCCATGTATAACTGATATATCTCATCACTATCAATAAGCGCTTCAAGTGAAGAATATTGAATCTCCTTTGATGTGGCCACCTTTTCAAGGGCCTCCATGTCCGGGACGATAAGTGCCGTCAGGTATTTACGTCTGTCGCCGTATACCATGGCCTGGCTGATCAGTGTATCTGCCAGCAGGGTCGTTTCGATATTTTGCGGCGCAACGTTTTTCCCGCCCGAGGTAACAATAATATCTTTTTTTCGGTCCGTAATCCGCAAAAAGCCATCATCGTCTATCGTCCCGATATCACCGGTATGAAACCAGCCGTCTTTTATGACTTCTTTTGTAACAGCCTTTTTTTTGTAATACCCCTGCATCAGGTTGGGTCCTCTGGTGATGATTTCTCCATCAGGGGCGATCTTAATCTCTACACCTGGCAGCGCCTTTCCCACGGTGCCCATTCTCCTGTTCTCAAGCGTATTGCAGGCCATAACCGGTGACGTTTCCGTCAGCCCGTACCCTTCAAGAATGATTAGGCCCAGCGAATTAAAAAATTCCTGAATGGGATAGGACAGGGGCGCCCCGCCGGAGACAAAAAAGCGCAACCGCCCGCCCACTCTGGATTTTACCTTTTCCAGCACAAGGGCCTCGGCAATGTTTTTTTGAATCTGCAGGACTGCCGGCGGTCCTTCCTTTGATTCCCTTAAATCGGCACAGCTTTTACCAACCCCGAGGGCCCACCGGAATAAAGATTTTTTGATGGCCGAACCTTTATTAACGGCCTCCCTGATGGCGGCATAGGTCTTTTCGTAAAATCTGGGCACGCCGATGATAATTGTGGGCTTCACCTCCCGCATATTGAGAGGGATATTTTCAATGCTTTCAGCATAGGCAATGGTAGAACCGCTGAGCAGCGGCACATAAAAACCAACGGTGCGTTCAAAGGCATGGCTGAGCGGCAAAAAGGAAAGGAAAAGATCATCCGCCGTCACCTCAATCACTTCCTTGATTGCCAGTACATTGCTCAGAAGATTTTCATGTGTCAGCACAACCCCTTTGGGAGGTCCTGTTGTACCTGATGTATAGAGGATACTTGCCACATCATTATCCTTGATTTCTTCAATGATGGCATTAATGTGATCCTTGTCCAGACCTTTTGCCAGCCTATCGACATCAGACAGGGGAAGGACATTCCCCTCGACTGCCCTATCAAGAGGATCAAAGGTAATCACCTTCTTCAGCCTGGCGAAATACTCTCCATCCATCACTTTTTCAAGCTGCTCTCTTGTAGAAACCAAAACGACATTCGCGCCTGAATCTTTCAGGATGTAGTCAATCTGGCTTGACGTATTGGTAAAATAGACGGGAACGGCAATTGCCCCCGTTGAAAGGATGGCAAGGTCTGAGATTGCCCATTCAGGCCGGTTTTCAGAAACAAGGGCAACTCTGTCACCCTTTTTGACGCCCATAGAAAAAAGATAAGCGGCAAGGATTTTTACTCTTAATGCAAAACCTGTCCAGGTGATGTCTTGCCACTGAGACGTGTCTGGATCTTTATAAAGTAGGGCGCCCTTGCTCCTAAGCTTTTGGGCCTGGCTGAAAAAATGCCGGGGAATATTCATGTTGATAAGCTATCTTCCCGGCGGGCTGAATATCCACCAGTTCAAGATAGAATCTATTTCAAAGATTTCTGCCGCCGTACCGATGGCCAGAAGGATGGTGTATAAGATGAGGATAACCAAACCGATATTTGCGCCGTGCT
The DNA here is from genome assembly GCA_015222555.1 of Pseudomonadota bacterium. Lineage (GTDB taxonomy): Bacteria > Desulfobacterota > JADFVX01 > JADFVX01 > JADFVX01 > JADFVM01. Next base: position 3,347 of record JADFVM010000299.1, on the reverse strand, counting down.
TACCCCAGAAGGTATCTTCCCTGCCCTCTTCCGTTGTATCCATTTCATCTCCCTTTAAATGACGCATAGTGGCAAGATAGCAAATGTGCATAAAACTGTCAATATTATGGAGGTTGATAGAACATCATAAGCTTTCAGGTTTCGACTGGATTTTGTCTTATTGGCCTTATAGAGCTTTTCTCCACAACAAGTCATATGTAATATTATTCGACTCTGTTTTGCCAGGATTATGCGATTTTCAAATTAATTTCTGCGGTAAAATTGCCAAGGCAATTTCTGTCTGTTATTATTGGGAAAAACTACATACTAACTTGTTATGTACAAAAACAACCAGAGGCACTGTCTGAATGATTAAAGGAAGCTGCATGTGTGGAGTAGTCACATATGAAATTCATGGCTGAACTGATGCTACTTACCGATGGAAGTGTGAATACTCAGTCAAAGATTGGATATGGGGCTTACCTCGCTGTATCTGAACGAGGACTTCCGTTGGATTCGTTGAGGATGCGCGTGAAAGTGAGGCGCTTTGAGCATACCTCTTCAACGAAACTTGAATTGCAGACTTTATTGTGGGCGCTAAGCGATATTCAAGTATCGGGGAGTAAGATGACAGTGTATACGGATTCTCAAAACATCATGGGTTTACAGGGAAGACGTGATCGGTTTGAGCAAAATGAGTATCGTTCAAAAAAAAATAGGCGCCTCAACAATTTTGAGCTCTATCAGGAATTTTATAGAATGACCGATCAGTTGGATTGTGAATTTGTTAAAGTCCGTGGACATCAGGGATCTAATCAAAAAGATGATATTGACAGGCTTTTTACTCTTGTGGATAGAGCTTCGAGGAATGCGCTGAGAGGAGATAATAGGTGACCTGTCGTTTTCAACAAATGGATGGATGTACGCACTTTCCGTAATCCTAATTTTAAACCATCATTAAACTATTGAGTAGTAGTTATAATGCATGTGGTGATAAGGACTACGCAGCCTTTATGATAATGACCGTTTCCTCTTTCTCGATCTCCTGAAAAAAGTCAATAACCGCTTCAACTGGCTTTGCGAGGTCGTTAAAGAAATGCTCCGATCAACATGGAAAAACAGGTTTCGTCCCGAAAGCACAAAGGGTTCCGGGGCGGCCGGACCTTTTTACCTTATTTGACAATCAACTCATGAAATCTAGATTTGACAGAGACAGACTCATCATAGAGGCCGTGGAAAAGTACGCATACGGCCAGAAGGAAGTGGGCGATTTTCTTGGCCTTCATTTCTCAACAATAAGCCGAATTGTCAATGAAAGGGCTCCCCAAAAAACGGATTCCAATGTGGGTACTCTCAAAAGCGAACCAACGATTTTGCAAAGGAATATATAACTGCCAGAAATACAATGGGGAAAAGTATAGTCTGAAAAACAAAGACAACAATGAGATTAATGGCATATTTACTGGCATCGGCTGCCGCCTCTTTATACTGTTCAATTCTCGCCTCTATATTTATCGTCTCCGCCGCTGAATCGTAAAACTGCTTTGCCCTCTCCCATATCGACGAATCCCCCTTATAGGGGATCTCCCGCTCAACGGATCTGTTGATGTTCCCGATTTTTTCCGTTGTTTCTTTCAGTTGCTCTGATGCTTCCACATACTGGCTGTATAAAAATTCATCATAGATAAATTCACTTGCCACAGCGATAAAGGGGACAGAAAATCTCAACACAATAATAATGAAGGCCAGTTTAATAAAAACTTCCCTGAATTTTGACTCCTGTAATTTTGGAAGCCATAACATTGCCAGTGAAACAAGTAGCAGGAAAGCGGATAGATAAGAAAAAATCGGCCAGGCACTCATCTTTAACAGAACCTTTTGAATGCCAATTGATGCACTGCTTGCAAGCATGATCCATGAAAAACGCTCTACAAGATCATTGATGGGGTCAAGTACTTGCCCCGGCGTAAAATTTATGCCGATGCCCGCCGGCTGAAGAGCAACTTCTGTTCCCTGAGCCATTGAGATGACGCCGTTCAGGCCCCGTGCAACGCCAAAGGCGATTAAGGTCCTTTTTAAGGTCTCATCGGTATAAGCTTCACTTTTATTGTCCACCGTTCCTGTAACAGCCAGAAGGACGGCAATAATAAAAATGACCGTTATGATGCTGTTAGAGATTTTGTTTTTCATCTGCAAGCTCTAATTAAGATTCCTTTATCCATAGTAGTATACACCAAAAAACACATCAATCTTTTTTAAGAACTGATATAATGGCAAAACCTGTTAGTAAAGCGACAGGAGAGGAATATTTCATGAAAAAGCACAGCGACAACAATATAAGAACGGTTTACTCCTCTGAGCTTGGGCGCCTATGCCCAGGCTGCGGGCAAGCTGTTGACCGTTGCCGATGCGGCGATAAAAAAACACCAGCGACTAGTAGAGATGGCCTTGTTCGATTGAACCGTGAGGTAAGTGGCCGAGGGGGAAAGGCGGTGACCGTCATTACCGGCCTGCCCCTGGAAGACAAAGCGCTTCGTGATCTTTCAAAAAAGATGAAAAAACGATGCGGTACAGGGGGAACCGTGAAGAACGGCAATATCGAGATCCAGGGAGAACATGGAGAGCTGCTCATGGCGGAACTGTCAAAACTGGGTTATAGAGTTAAGCTGGCGGGGGGATATAATTGAGGCCCCTTACAATTTATGACACTGCACACAATACAGGGTCTCCGGCATAAGCTCTAATTTCACCATGGGGATCGGTTTCTCACATTCAATACAGATGCCGTAATCGTCACTATCCACCCTTTTCAGAGCCACCTCCTGCTGGGTGAGCTTTTTCATGCCCGCCCGGATCTGGGCCTCACAATCTCTTTTATGAACCATCATCTTCTGACGTGTCTCACGATCGACGTCGTTAATGTTGGCCGGAAGCTGCTGAATAGAAAACTCCAGAACCTCGATATGCTCCTTTAAGGCTTCAATATTCCCTTTAATCTTCTCTTTTAAGCTCTTTCTTTCTTCGTCTGTCATATTTTGTCCTCACTCATTCACCTAACAGGCTGGCAATAGAAAATGGTTACTGTATGGTGTCCTTTATACCACACCCTCTTTCTGATTAAAAAAAGAAATTTCACATGGTTAGTACTCCCTAACTTAGGCTATACTATCCCTATGGAAGATAAAAGCAAAACGCAGATGAAAAAAGAGATGCATGAACTGCAGACACTTGGGAAAAAACTGGTCGAACTTCCGGCTGACCGCATCAAATCAATTGACATGCCTGAGAAACTGATAGAAGCGGTCCTTTTTGCCAAAACCATAAGCAAGCATGGCGCACTGAAACGTCAGCTCCACTATATAGGCGCC
>JADFVM010000040.1 GCA_015222555.1 Pseudomonadota bacterium | reverse complement strand
AGTCACCTTATTTACAGCCTCTACAATGAGAGGGCCAATGGTTATGTTGGGCACAAAATGTCCGTCCATAACATCGATATGGATGTAATCAGCACCAGCCTTTTCAACTGCTTTTACCTCCTGGCCAAGTTTTGAAAAATCTGCCGAAAGAATTGATGGAGCTATCTTTTTTGAAGTCATAACTATCCTAAATGGGTTATAGATTAAAGACTGATTTTATGATCTTGTTGCATAAAAGCCTTAACGGCATCTTCAAGTTTTGAAAGATTAACACGCGTATCAATGCAGGGGCCATCAGGTCTTAAATTGGGGATACCGATGACGGGAAGGCCGGAAGTATCATGAATCCCACTTAAAAGTTCTCTCTCGCAGGCGACGCCGATGACACCTGAAGGTCTCTTTTCCTTAATAAGTTGTCGAGCAATATTCCCCCCTGTGGCGACAAAGGATTCAATAGAGTTCCTTTCACAAATTTTAATAATGTCAGCAATATCGCAGAGGCCGCAATCTTTACAATTGTCGATATCAATCTCCACCTTCTGCTTACATTTTGAATGCTGAATACATCTCGGCAAAAGGATAAGTAAACTTCTGGTTTTTGTCTTGTTCTGTGCGGCAAATACAAGCGCGTTATTAACCTTGATAAAGGAGCTGGCTATCCTGTCCCTCGAAAAACCAAACAGTCCGCCCAACTTAACGGCCAAGGGCGTAATGAGCATTATCAAACTTTTATCTCTTCCACCCTTAGTCAAGGCAGAGGGGAAAAGGTTCTTGCCTGTGACGACAGTGAGAGAGGTCAGTAAAAGAAGAATTGCGGCAACACCTACCATGACAATTGCAATGAATACTACAATAGGTGGAATTATTGGATGAAACTCTGCCAGCCTCGGTGAAACGAGATAGAGCACGAGAAAAATAAAAAGGGAGAGAAGGACAAAGGACACCGTTGTGAAACCGAAGAAAAGGCCAATACCCTCATCGAGTTCTCCTTCATGACGACTTAAATCTTCTGACTGCCACTCATCACCCAGATGAGAGGGATAGCCCCCATGGTTCGGCCCTTTTTCTACTTTATTTATTGTTGTCTCCTTCATAGTCCAAGGACATCCCCGACTTCGACGCCAAAACCTCTCAGGAACTCGCCTGTGTCCATTTTTTTCTTCCCCTCAAGCTGAAGTTCACAGATGAGGACACTTCCCTTTCCGGCGGCAACCTGAAAAGAAGCCTTATCTACACTTAATACCGTTCCCGCCTTTCCGTCTTCCGCTCGTTGCTCACCTTTAAAAATCTTTAACGTTTTTCCTTTGAGCAAGGTATAGGCTGTGGGCCAGGGAAGCATGCCTCTTGTTAAATTAACTATATGCTCTGCATCTTTAGACCAGTCGATGAGGCCATCTTCCTTTTTCAATATAGGTGCATAGGATGCGCAGCTGTCATCTTGTTTAACCGCCTTTATTTGATCCGAGCGGAGACCATTAAGTGTCTCGATGAGAAGATCGGCGCCGGTAAGGGAAAGCTTATGATATAAAACCTCGGACGTATCGTCAGACGCTATTCGAACTTTCTTTTTAAGGAGCATGTCTCCCGTATCAAGCCCTTCATCCATCAACATGGTCGTGACCCCCGATTCTTTTTCACCGTTAACGACAACCCAGTTTACAGGTGCGGCCCCCCTATAGGCCGGGAGAAGAGATCCATGGACATTGACACATCCCAATGGCGGGATATCAAGGATTTGAGAGGGAAGAATCTGACCAAAGGCGACAACAACGATCACGTCGGGAGACAGAACTCTTAGCTGATCAATGAAAGCTTCATTTCTTATCTTTTCCGGCTGAAATACAGGCAATCCTTCCTTAAGGGCCAATTCTTTTACCGGAGAAGGAACGAGTTGCCTTCCGCGTCCCTTTGGGCGATCAGGTTGAGTAACGACACCCTGGATGCTGCAATCAGCATTTATAAGGGCCTGAAGAGACGGCAAGGCAAAGGCAGGTGTTCCCATAAATAACACCTTAAGTCCGGACAGCGACATTAAATTGCTTCTACCTTGTTTTTTATGCTCTTTCTGAATTTTCGCTTAAAAATATCTCTTTTTACCAGACCGAGCCTGTCGACAAAGAGGATGCCATCGAGATGGTCGATCTCATGCTGAAGAGCAACAGATAAAAGGCCCTCACCCTCTATCTCCACCTCTTCTGCCTTTTCGTTTAAACCTTTCACCTTAACTTTTGCGAACCTTTTCACTTCTGCAGAATACTCGGGGACACTCAAACAGGCTTCCTCAAAAAGGATTTCTCCCTCTGAAGATACGATTTCCGGATTAACAAGGACGATCGGTTTTCTTTCTTCACCCGCCCGATAGTCAAGATCAAGGACGATCACTCTTTTCAACTCACTCACCTGTGGTGCGGCAAGACCGATACCAGGCGCCTCATACATCGTCGCAAGCATGTCCTGAATCAGGGCGGTTACTTCTGAGTTAATTTCTTCAACGGGTTCCGAAACTTGCTTCAGAATCGGATCCGGGTATGTCAGTATTTCCCGCTGGGCCACTACAAACCTCTGTATTTATCACTTTGAGCATAAAACGTAATTTACTATTATAATATTTTAGCCAGAAGAAAATCAAGCCGACGATTTATCTATATCCAGGATGTCTATATTTTTATAATACTTTTTTGTCTTATAACGTTCAATATTGCCAATTTTTGACACAATATCTGCTGCCCGATTACACTCATCCTTAATCTGAAGAATTAAATCGGAACTTTCACTATCCATGTCAGAACTATTTACTAACAGTTCAGAAAGGCTCAAAATAACAGTGAGAGGTTGATTGAGTTCATGGGCAACACCACCTGCAAGCTCCAAAAGAGTTTTTTTCTTTTCCAGTACGACAAGCCTCTTCTGCGCTGTTTGCAAAGCTTTTGTTCTTTTTTCTACTCTGCTTTCCAGATCTTCATTTACTCTTTCAAGTTGTCTTACCTTATCCTCAAGACTCCGAACCAGGTATTGGGAATAGTCTCTTAAAAGCTCCTTTTCCTTGACTTCATCTATCGCTTCTTTCTCCCCTCCAATAAACTTCTCGATGGTACTAACGAAATTGTCGACATCTATGGGTTTATTTATGTAGCCATCACACCCGGCGACAAGACATCTTTCCTTGTCGTCAACTCCGCCCCTGGCAGTCAGAGCGATAATGGGCACATCTTTCAAACGGTCCATACCTTTTAAACGCGTTGTTGTTTCAAATCCATCCAAACCCGGCATCTGCATATCCATAAGAATCAGATCCGGACTAGATTTTATAGCTTTATCCATGCCCTCCAGCCCGTTTTCGGCCTCTACGACATTATACCCCTTGGCAGTCAAGATCCTCCTCACCAGGGCTCTGTTATTTTCATCATCATCGATGCATAAAACCGTGCTAATCATTTAACACCTTTTTTTAAATTTTGGTTTGGAAGGAACCATCATGCCGGCGATCTATTCTACCATATGAGGAGCTTCTCCCCTTACTCATGTTAATCTAAAATAAGTCTAAAGCCCAAACAAAAAAACAACCTTTTTAAAATAATGCCAAAAGGTTCATGACAATTCTGTCCTCAGTATGCTAGAAAAGCCATCTGCTTTATTAGTTCAACCAACCGTAGGTAAAATTATAGAGACACTTTATGTCCTAGTCTGCATGTTATATCCATTATAAGCTTATCAGGGTCTAATTACCATTACAAGATTCAGTAGAGTAGAAAAACAGCTTATTGCCATTTAAAGAAGGTTATATGGGTCAAAGTCTGCGACAACTCTCACGCCTGAAGGGATAGCCCCGTCGGATCTCAACTTCTGCACCACCTTTTTTGTAAATTTATGCAGATAGGGGGAGGCTTCACTTTTTGCAAGGAGATGCCATCTGAACTTTCCTTTAATCCTTGAAACAGGTGACGGAGCAGGTCCACGTATTTCTATCTTTAACTTGTTATTATCCCTTAAAATCTGTTTTCCAATTTCTTTTATTCTTTTAATGCAACAAGTAACATCTTTTTCTTTATTGCCTTCAACTTTGAAGTTTACAAGCCGCGAAAAGGGTGGATATAAAAACTCCTCTCTCATGGCCAGTTCTCTCTCATAGAAAAGTTGACCTTCCTGCTCACCTCCTGGCAGGATAGAATAATGTTCGGGATTAAATGTTTGAATAACGACCCTTCCCGGCGCATCACCCCGACCGGCCCGTCCTGCTACCTGGGTCAAGATCTGATACGTTCTTTCCGCCGCTCTAAAATCAGGCAGGTTCAGGGAAAGGTCTGCCATCAGTACGCCCACAAGAGTAACACCGGGGAAATGATGACCCTTCGCAATCATCTGGGTTCCCACAAGAACATCTATTTCGCCTTTTTCAAAAGAATGGAGAATGGCCTCAAGGTCTCCCTTTTTCTTGACTGTATCCCTGTCAAGCCTGGCAATTCTGGCTTCGCCCAGAGTTTCTTTCAGGAGTTCTTCCAGCTTTTCTGTGCCAAATCCCAACCCTGTTACATCATCCCCACCGCATTCAGGGCAGAGAGGGAGAGCCGGCAATTTATAGTCACAGTAATGACACCTTAATATGGCAGCCTTCTGATGCCAGGTAAGAGTGACGGAACAGTGGGGACATTTAAATGTATGGCCACAATCGCTGCAAAGAACGAAGGGTGCAAAGCCCCTCCTGTTGAGAAAGAGAAGGGATTGTTCACCCCTTTCCAGATTCTCCTTTAAAAGTGCCTGCAGACCAACTGACAACCAGGCATTTTTAACCTCCTTCCTCATATCAACAATATCAATTGCCGGCAACGGCCTTTTCTGAACCCTTTCGGGAAGTGAGAGCAAGCCAAATTTCCCTGACTTTGCGTTATGCATACTTTCAAGAGACGGCGTTGCAGAACCAAGAATGACAAGCGAATTTTCCATCTTGCCCCTTACAAGGGCCAGGTCTCGAGCATTATACCTGATCCCATCCTCCTGTTTATAAGAGGATTCATGCTCTTCGTCAACGATTATGACTCTCACGTCGTCAAAAGGAGCAAATATGGCTGACCGTGCGCCTATGACAATATCAAAGGTGCCATCCTTAATTCTCCGCCACTGATCGTAGCGCTCCCCCGCAGACAGGCCACTGTGCAAAACAGCGACCCTATCGCCAAATCTCTCACGAAATCTTGCAGTAAGCTGAGGGGTGAGAGAAATTTCAGGTATGAGGACAATGGCTTTGCCCTTCACCCTTTCAATAGTCCTTAAATATATTTCCGTCTTGCCGCTACCCGTTTTCCCATCCAGTAAAAAAGGCGAATAGCCGCCTTTCTTTAAGGCACCATCGATGACAGACATTACCTTTTGCTGATCGGCATTGAGAACGGGAGGCTTTGATTCTTCTATTGGAAAAAAGAAAGGGTCCCGGAATACCTCTTTATCCACAAGTTCAATTATTCCCGCTTCATCGAGGCTGTTTATTGTTTTCCTCGTCGTTGCCATCTCCTTTATTAGAAGGGCAAGAGAGACTTCTCCCTTGTCTTCAAGATAGTTGACAATCTCCAGCCACCGTTTAGACAAGTCCTCATGGGACGCATCTTTTTTCGGGATGAACCTTACAAACTTTTCAGCCCTGACCTTGACTCTGCCCCCCCGAATCTTAGTCTCTATCTCAACCAGACCACTGTCAACAAGGCGATAAAGCCCCGAGATTCCACGACTTTTTCCAAATTTCTTTTCAATTACCGCAAGAGAAATCGCCTCCTTTTCGGAAACAAAGGAAAGGAGTTCTGCCGCCTTGCCCGTCATGTCTTCCAGCTCTTTCCTGCCTTCTGCTGTAATACTTGCATAGCGCTGACTGGATGAATTTATGCCGGAAGGAAGGGCTGTTTTGATTACTTCACCTATGGGGACAAGATAGTAGGAGGAAATCCAGCGGAAGAACTCCAGCATTTTCTGGTGGAACAGAGGCTCCTTATCAAGGCAGGCGTCAAGTTCTTTCAGCTTGTCCACTGTTGGGTCAACGCCGGATCCAAGAATATAAGCGGTCACTTTTCGTCTGCCGAAAGGGACCAGGGCCCGCATGCCAACATCCACTTTCTCAGCGAGGCTCTCCGGCAATAAATAGGAAAAGGTCTTGTCTACAGGCAGATCTACTGCAACTTCTACAACTCTTGTGTGAATCAATTTATTACTCGTTTTCTAACACCCTGGATAGCAAAATAGACAGTTACCACCGTAAAAAGGAGAAGCCACAAAATATCGACGAGTGCCCACCAGCCGATATCCCCGAGAACCAGCGCTCTTGACAGATCGACAAAATGCGTGAGAGGCATTAACCAGGCCAGTCCTTTTACCCAGAAGGGCATTGTGTCCAGAGGAAAGAAGATTCCGCTAAAGAGAAACATGGGTGCAATAATAAGTGTGAAGTAGTATGAAAAAAAATCATAGGAAGGCGCCTTTGAAGCAAAAAACATTGCAAGAGAAGCAAAGACGAGAGAAATAAGAATCATTACAAAGGGAAGAAAAAATACCCCCCATGACTTAATAAGTCCAAAGCACAACATGACGCCAAGAAAGACCATGCCGCCAATCAGTCCTCTTGTGGCACCCCAAAGCATGTCACCGGCAGTCACTTCTTCAAGAGACACGGGCGTTACTCTGATTGCATCATAGGTTTTTTGCACTGCAAGCCTTGTATAAGATCCAAAGGTACATTCAAAACTGGCGCCATACATGATGGCAGAACCGATTAGACCGGGCGCGATGAATTCGATATAACGTGTTCCTTCCATGGAAGGGATCATGCTGCCAAGACCGAAACCCATTGCCAGAAGAAACAATATCGGCTCTCCCAGGTTTCCCGTGAGGCTGGCCATGTATTTCTTTTTCCACACATCAAAATCACGCTGCCAGACTCTGAAGCTGCTGAGGGAAAAGAGATACTTGACGCCTCCATTGATAAGGCAGGACAGCAAGTTTCTAAAATTATTCTTCAAGGGCTCTCCCTGTCAGTTGAAGGAAAAGGTCTTCGAGAGTGGCCTTTCTGTGAAGTAACTCCAGCTGTCCCAAGTCCATTAATCTTTTAACCAGGGGATCGCCATCTTCGGCAAAAAGATATTCTCTTTCACCACTCTTCTCATAACGATAGGTCAATCCTTCCAGTAGTTCATCTATGTCAAAGGTCAGCCCCTCCCTTGAAAGGATTTCAATAACTTCCTTTTCCAGTTTTTCTTTGATCAGATCATCAGGTTTGCCATGTGCCACAAATTTCCCGTTATCCATGATCACAAGGCGGTCACAGAGTTGATGCGCCTCTTCCATATAGTGAGTTGTAAGTAATAATGTGGCGCCTTCCTTCTTGAGTTTCTTGAGCCTGTCCCAGATATGATGACGTGCCTGGGGGTCCAGACCTGTTGTCGGTTCATCGAGGACAATCAGCTTAGGACTGTTGATGAGGGCCCGGGCAATGACAAGTCGCCGTCTCATACCACCTGAGAGTTCCGACACCGTATTATCACATCTATCCTTGAGCTGCATGAAATCGAGAAGTTCAAGCGCTCTGGCCAAAGCATTTTTTTTAGGGATATTAAAGTAACGCCCATAGACAAGGAAATTTTCAATAACTGTCAGATCGGGATCAAGGGTATCCTCCTGTGGAGCAACGCCGATGAGCTCCTTGATCCTTTTATCGTTATGGCCGACATCGATACTGCAGACCTTAAGTTCTCCTTTTGACGGGGGAGTAAAACAGTAAATCATGCCCATTGTTGTTGTCTTTCCCGCGCCGTTTGGCCCTAAAAAACCAAAGCATTCCCCCTCCTCCACAGCAAAGTCGACCCCTTTTACAACCTCTTTGTCACCGTAAAACTTGGTGAGATTCTTTGCCTGAACAATGATTTCTTTTTTTGATGGCATAGGGCCTTTCCATTAAATAAAATATGTCCACAATTTTACATTCCCATGCAGGTGAAAGCAAGGTATTTGCTCTCCTACATTACTCTGTTTTTCGCTTTCATAAGAAAGCTCCCTTCTTATCCTAAAAGCATTGACAACTCAAGCGACAAATAATATACATTGTAAAATATAGTATAAAATTGAAAAGCACTCTATGAATGAAGCAAACCGACATATCGATACATTCTGGACGCATGACCTGAGCCCCATATTTTTTCATCTGGGTCCCTTTGAGGTCAGATATTATGGAATATTGTTTGCTGCGATGCTGGTCATCGGTTCCTGCCTCTGGCGCAGCCAGATACTTCGTGCAGGACGAGATGAAGCGACGGCCAATGCTTTTTTATGGATGGCTATTGCAGGGATCATTGTGGGAGGGCATCTGGGGTCTACATTATTTTACGAGCCCTGGCAGTTTATTCTTAATCCTATGCAGGTTTTCACTCACTGGAGAAGTGGATTCGCCAGTCATGGTGCTGCAATGGGTCTTTTAGCCGCTCTCTGGATATTTTCAAGACGATACAAGATGCCCATGCTTGAAGCATGTGACCGCCTATCAATTGCAATCCCTCTCGGGACAAGCTGTATTCGTCTGGGCAATTTTTTTAACGCCGAAATCGTCGGTCGCCCCACGGACATACCCTGGGCAATCATTTTCAGCTCTTATGACAAACTAATGGGATTGCCACCGACGCCAAGACATCCGACACAAATATATGAAATGCTTGTCGGTATAATCGTCTTTGTTCTACTCTACATTGTCGATCGGAAACTGGGGGAACGCCGCCCCCATGGCTTAATGGCAGGATTATTCCTGGCAGGTTATTTTTCTCTTCGTTTCTTCCTAGAATTTTTTAAAGAGTATCAGGTGCTGAGTGCTTCTTTCCCGCTGACGATGGGTCAGATTTTATCAATCCCCTTTATAATTGCAGGCATGGCGATCCTGATAAAACATGGCAAGGGATTCTCCTGTCTTTTACATAAAGAGCAATGATTCCGTACGGTTTTATAGCTCTGTTATTTTTTTCACTCTCACCTTTTTTACCGCCTGGCCTTCCACTTTCACTGCCGTAAATTGAAACCCCATATATTCGAGAGAATCACCCCCTGAGGGGATAGTACCGAGACCATGCAAAAGGAGACCGGCAACGGTATTAAATTCATCTTCAGGAAGATCAACTTCAAGCTCTTTGCCCAAGTCTCGAATTGTCAATTTACCATCAACAGTCATCGAGCCATCCCTATGCTTAACTATCCATCTTTCCCTGCTGTCAGATTCATCCCATATCTCACCCACTATCTCTTCCAAAAGGTCCTCCATACTGACAAGTCCCTCAATGCCACCAAATTCATCAAGTATTATAGCCAGGTGAACCCTTTTTTTCTGAAAGTCTGTGAGCTGCTCCTGAATGTCTTTACTTTCAGGGATAAAATAAGGTGGTGTGATGATCTCCTCCAGATTGATTTTTGCACCTGTTGCCATGGCCCTTAGAAAATCATTAACAAGCAAGACGCCCTCTATCTTTTCTATGTTTTTCCTGAAAACAGGGATCCTGGAATAGGGTGTAGACAGGATTTTCTCTTTTATTTCATCCATAGGTGATTCTATATCGATGGCAAAGATATCCGTACGAGGAACCATGACATCCTTTACGCTAATATCGCGTAAGTCTAAAATGCCGTGAAGCATTTCTTTCTTCTTACTGCCGAGAAAGCCTGCCTCCTCTCCCAAAAGAATCATTGTCTTTAATTCATCCTCTGTCAGCACATCACTCTTGATTTTTTTTATCCCCATAAACTTGATGATGCCATTGCTGAAAAAAGTCACAAAGAGAACAAAGGGTTTGAGAAGAACCATCAACAGTTTGAGGGGGCGGGCCACCATGTATGAAACACCTTCCGAATGATAGGCGGCAAATGTCTTTGGAGTCACTTCAGCAAAGATGAGAAGCACAAGAGTCATTAAAATTGTTGCATAGAGGAGTCCCAGCTCACTGCCCCAGAGGGAGATGGCCAGGGAGGTCGCAAGGGCAGAACTGGCGACATTAACGAGGTTGTTTCCAAGAAGTATTGTGCCGATGAGGCTGTCAGGACGTTTAATAATGCTTTCGACAATCTTGGCGCCCTTTCGTCCTTCCTTTGACTGATGTTTAAGCTTCAGCTTGTTCAAGGTCATGAGCGCTGTTTCAGAGCCCGAAAAAAAGCCTGAACAAAGGATGAGAAGGACGAGTGCAGCGATGTGGAGAAGAAGGCTAAGGTCGTCCATATAAACCTGTTCCTATAAATAGAAAAGATAGAGCTAACGCGCTCACGCGTACACAACATGAGGACATAAAGGAAATGCGTTCGAGAAGAACTCTTTGTAAAAAGGAGCAAAAACTGGCGGGGTCAGGATCCATATTTAACTAAACTAACAACGAATCTATTTTTTTTCAAGTTTATTAAATAAAGCGATTATGAAACCTAGAGCGATAAAAGCCCCGGGAGGCAGTATCATTACAATCATAGGCATAAAACTTTCACCAAAGAGACTGAAATTGAAAAGCGTACCACCACCCAATATCTCTCTCACCGCACCCAGAATAACCAGCGCCAGTGTAAATCCAACGCCAACGGCAAAGGCATCGACAATAGAGTGAAGCAGTGAATTTTTTGAGGCAAAGCCTTCGGCCCGTCCCAGGATCATACAGTTAACCACGATGAGGGGGATGAAAAGACCCAGCTGCTTATGTAAATCAAAAAAGAAGCCGGCCATAACAAGATCAACAATGGTAACAAAAGAAGCGATAATGACGATGTAGCAGGGGATTCTAACCTTTGAGGGGATGAAGTTTTTGAATATGGAAACGACGACATTGGCACCCAGCAAAACAACGAGGGAGGCCATACCCATGGCAAAGCCGTTTATTGCCGTCGTGGTAACGGCCAGTAGAGGGCACATGCCCAGGAGTTGAATAAAGACGGTATTCTCAGTCCAGACACCCTTTTTTATTATTTTTCCGTAAGCACTCATAAGCCTGTCACATTTTTATTAAAAATTTTATCCTTGTTTGCCGCAAAAAACTGCAAACCTTCCTTGACCGCTTTTGTTACCGCCCTTGGTGAGATTGTTGCGCCTGTAAACTGATCAAATTCTCCGCCATCCTTCTTAACAAGCCACTTGGCATTGGCAAGTGATTTTCCCTTAAATATTTTTTTGTATGACAGTTTAACTATCCTGTCTCCCAGACCGGGCGTTTCAGCATGTGTGATAATTTCAATGGCCGTCACGATACCAAAGGGATCTACACCGACCATCACCTCTATAAGACCGCTATAGCCTTCCATTGTCGAGGCTTTAAAAGCGATGCCCTGCAATTCAGCCTCTTTTTTACCAAGATAAAAGATTTTTTTTACGTCTTCACCTTTCTTATTTTTCCCTGCAATAAGTTCAACAGTATCCTGATCGGGCTCATTGTCATAAGGTGGCAGCACAGTTTTAATGGCCCTTAACATCTCCTGTCGTTTGGACTCAGCAATGGCATCTTTGGTTAGATCATAGACCTTGGCAAGAGACGTTGCGGCTAATGTGGCAACAATTGTCAGGACAACAACCATTTTCAGGACCTCTTTATTCATCCTGCCACTCCCTGCTTGGTACTACTTCCAAAACGTTTTGGCACTGTATATCTGTCAATAAGAGGCGTAGCTGAATTCATCAACAAAATGGCAAAAGAGACACCTTCAGGATAGCCTCCCCAAAGCCTGATAATCATGGTAATAAGACCGCAGCCGGCGCCAAAGATGATCATTCCCTTTCCCGTAACGGGGGAGGTCACATAATCGGTGGCCATAAAAAATGCACCCAGGATCATCCCGCCCGCAAGGATATGAAAGAGAGGGTCAGCATATCTTGTCGGATCTATGAACCAGAAAATCCCGGAAAAAATTGCCGCTGTTACAATAAAAGAGACGGGGATATGCCAGGTTATGTATCCCTTATAGATAAGGTAGATAGCGCCAAGCAAAAGAGCAATGGCCGACACCTCACCCAGACTGCCGCCTGAATTCCCCATAAACATGGCATAGGAGGAAACGTCACTGATGGTATCGATATTGCCATTCATCATTATCCCCTCTTTCAAAAGGCCCAGAGGTGTTGCTTCTGTTATGGCATCTGCACCGCCGATGCTGTTAAAAATGGACTGCGGCTTGGACCAGGTCGTCATATGGAGAGGGAAAGAAATGAGAAGAACAACCCTGGCTACAAGCGCAGGGTTAAAGGGATTAAATCCAAGCCCGCCATAGATATGTTTACCCATGGCAATCGCTATAAAGCCACCTAAAACAACGATCCACCAGGGCGCTGCCGGAGGCAGGTTCATGGCCAGCAAAAGCCCCGTCAGAGCGGCGCTGCCGTCATAAATGGTAATCTTCTTTTTCAGCGCCTTCTGAGCGCCCGCCTCTACCACCAGGCATGTAAAAACAGACAAAAGAGTCACCCAAAGAGCTGACAATCCGAAATAGTATATCCCCACAAGTGTTGCCGGAATCAGTGCAAGTATGACAGAATGCATCGTGCCGGCAATTGTTTCACCGCTATGAACATGAGGCGACGATGAAATGGTGATTTTCTTGTCCATCTTAGTTCACCTCCTTCTTCCGTTTTTTCACTATTTCAGACTTGGCATACCTGAAAAGATGTACCAATGGTCTGTCTGAAGGGCAGACAAAGGAGCAACAGCCACATTCTATACAATCCATAACGTTATACTTCTCCGCGTCATCGAAACGATCCCTTTCCGAGAAAATACCCATGGCCGAAGGCTCCAGATACATGGGACAAACAGAAGAACATCTGCCGCAGCGAATACAGGGCTGAGACTCCCTTTCCCTAATTTCATCTGCCCTCATAACCAGGATGCCAGATGTTCCTTTTACGATAGGCACGTCCAGGTTATAATGTCCAATGCCCATCATGGGGCCGCCATAAATGAGTCGACCCATTTCATCATTAAAACCACCACAGGCATCGATAACTTCCTGTGTCGCTGTCCCGATCCGTACCTTAAGGTTTTTCGGCTCCTTAATACCGTGGCCCGTTACTGTCGTAATTCTCTCAATTAACGGTCTTCCATATTTTACAGCTTCATAAACAGCATAGGCTGTCCCCACATTTTGAACGACGACGCCAACATCCATGGGAAGCCCTCCGGGAGGTACTTCCTTGTTATTAATTGCCTTAATCAGCTGTTTTTCAGCACCCTGCGGATATTTCACATGGAGGCTCACAACCTCGATAGGGGTTCCGGCCGCTGCCCTCATCATTGACGTAAGGGATTCAGGCTTGTTATCTTCGATACCAACATAGCCCTTGGTCACCCCTAAAACCCTCATTAAAACCTGTAAACCCTCAATGATGGCATCTGCTTCTTCAACCATAAGACGATGGTCGGCCGTAAGATAGGGTTCACATTCAGCGCCATTTAAAATGACCGTTTCAATCTTCCTGTCTTCAGGGGGGGCTAGTTTCACATGGGTGGGAAAGGCCGCTCCACCAAGGCCGACAATACCGGCTGCGGTAATTTTATCCTTTATTTTCTGGACGGTGAGTTTTTCAATATCCCTTTCTTCAGTGAGACCTTCAACCCAGGCATCTTCTCCATCGGATTCAATTTCAACAGCCAGCATCTCAGGCCCTGAAGGGTGAGGATAATTGGCAATCTTTTTTACTTTTCCCGAAAGACTTGAATGAACAGGAGCGGAGACAAAACCTTTAGCCTGGCCGATGACCTGGCCTTTTTTGACCAATGCACCAACTTCTACAAGAGCCTCTGCAGGCGCGCCGATATGCTGCCGTAAAGGGATAACCACCTTTTCAGGCAGTGCTAATATCTCAATCGCTTTGTCTCTGGTTAGATCTTTGCAATCCGGGGGGTGAATACCTCCCCTAAAGCCCCTGGCTGACATCTCTTTTCTTTTCCTCTACTGTTTCTTTCCCTGACACTACATTATTGTCAGGAGAATCCTTTTTGACATTAAGCGCAGCTTCCTTTGTTTCAGCCCCGGGCGTATCACTTTTCTCATTCTTTTCTTCGCCGGCCGCTACAGCCTTATCAGATAATGCTTTACCGGCCTCAGCAGTCTCTTTCTTCCCTTCAACCTTGGGAACTTCACTTTTCCCCTCTTCTTCTTTTGCCGGTTTATCATTCTTATCAGAAGGCCCCTTGTCAGCAGCATCCGCTTTGGTCTCTACCTTTGGTTTAGGTTTTGCCTCTTTTTTCGCAGGTTTTTTCTTTTCTCTTACAAACCTGTCAAGCGCAGGGGCTTCATTATAGTCTGATATTGTATTGGTGGGGCAAACCTCACAAGGATCATGAGCATTATCAAGGATAGAATAATCAACGATTGCCAGACCACCCTGCATGGTCATATTTGTCGTCTTTTTAGTACATAATGTACAGCCGATACAACCGACATCACATACCTTTTTAGTTGCAGGGCCTTTATCCGTATTACTGCAAAGGACATGAACCTTCTGACTTTCGGGCACCATTTTAATCAAATCTTTTGGACAGGCGACAACACACATGGTGCAACCCGTACACTTTTCAGGCACAATGATGGCCAGACGGTCTTCGGTGATGACGATAGAGTCGTATTCACAGGCCTTTACGCAGGATCCCAGCCCAAGGCAGCCGAAACTACAGCTTTTGAATCCACCCCCCACCTGCATGGCAGCCCAGCAGTCCTTGACACCGCGGTAATCGAATTTTGTCTTTGCATCCCGGTCACCCCCCTTACAAAGGACAAGGGCTATTTCTTTTTCCATTGCTGTCGCCTCAACACCCATGATTTCAGCCAGTGCCTTGACAACATCTTCTCCACCGGGAAGACAACTATGGATATCCCCTTCACCTGCAACAATGGCATTTGCCAGACCACTGCAACCGGGGAATCCACAGGCGCCACAGTTTGAACCGAGCAAGACATTTTCTATGGCTTCTACTTTGGGATCTATTTCAACATGGAAAACCCTGGAGGCAATTCCAAGACTAAATCCGGCAACCAATCCGAGACCACTTAAGCTCAAAATCGCTTCAATCATCTACTTACCTTCTCTCCAGAATATCTTTGAATCATTTGCAGCCTTACCAGCCTTACTTTGTAACAAAAAAATGCCATTATTTCGACAGGCCTCTGTCGTTATTAGTCCCTTCATTATTAAGGTGGATTTCATGCAGAGATTTTTTCTCATTTAACGAGGCCGGAAAAGCCCATAAATGACAGGGACAATAACCCTGCAGTGATGAGTGTGATGGCCACGCCCTGAAAAGACCGTGGGATATCAGCCAAATCGAGTCTTTCCCTGAGACCGGCAAAGAGAACAAGGGCAAGGGCGAAACCAAGCGATGCACCAAATCCGTGGACTGTCGTTGACAGGAAAGTATAATCCTTCTGAATGTTAATAATCGCCACACCCAAAACAGCACAGTTTGTCGTAATTAGAGGTAGGAAAATGCCCAGCGACTGGTAAAGGACGGGGCTCACCTTCTGGATAACCATCTCAACAAACTGCACAAGAGAGGCTATAATCAGGATAAAGGCGATGGTCTGAAGATACTCAATTTCGTAGGGAATAAGAATAAATTTTTGAACGAGCCATGTAGCAACTGAGGCCAGAGTCATAACAAAAACAACGGCCATGCTCATGCCTGTGGCAGTCTCTACTTTTTTAGAAACGCCAAGAAAGGGGCAGACGCCCAGAAATCTCGCAAGCACAAAGTTATTTACAAATACTGCGCTCACGAGGAGCAGACTAAGCTGAGTTACGACATCGCCCAATGTGAAAAGCCCCTTTTATATTCTTCAACTTTAAATCTGGAACATTAAACTAAAGTGGACAAATGTGTCAAGCCAAATAAGGCTTAGGTAAAGAGTTAAAGTGATTATACTATATCCATTATTGACATTGATCTTTATTAATTATATTGTAGCAGTTTTACGAGTCATAAGAAGGGTAGAAGGGTAGAAGGGAGATTACAATGTCGTCAGGGGATAAAAAAAGACTTGGAGAAATGCTCATTGAAAAGGGTCTCATAGATGAGATCCAGCTGAAAGGTGCAATTTCAAGGCAGCAATCATGGGGTGGCAGGCTCGGTGCAAATTTGGTCGCCATGGGCCACATCAGTGAACTGACACTTCTCAAGTTCTTGAGTAGCCAGTTAAAATATCCGGCTTCTGATCTTTCCAGAATCGTTTTCACTCAGCCGGTTTTTACTCTCATCACAAAGGATGTTGCAAAAAAGCATAACGTTATTCCAATTGAGATCAGGGAAGCAGGAGGAAAGAAACAGCTCTACGTTGCTATGTCTGACCCGACTGACTTTGCGGCGCTTGATGAGCTGTCCTTTTCAACGGGATATAAAATAGTCCCTGTCATTTCCACTAAATCCCAGATCGACAGCGCCATTTATAAATATTATGAAGAAAAAGGCTGGGTTCGCATTGAACCGCTTAAGGAACTGGAACAGAAAAGCGGGGAAGAAAAGTTTGAGATAATCCATGAGGTTCCATTAAAGGAACAGGAACAGGAAGAGGAGAAGAAAAAAACACTTGCAGTAAAATCTTCCCCCCAAAATGATCCCGAAGTTGTGACTAAAAAGAGTCCGGAACTGTTGGCCCTTATAAGGGTTCTCATCAAAAAAGAGATGATTACAAAAGACGAATACTCTAAAGAACTTAATTTTCTAAAAAAACAGTAATGTTTAACCTGCCCCGATTATATATTTCCTGCCTTTCCATCCTGTTCTCCACTCTCATTTTTACCGCATGCTCCTCTAAGGAGGGAGAGAAGTCAACAGAAGCCAAAAAGGCAAAGCAGGAGATTGTCACCGCTTCTCTCTCCGATCCAAAGACCTTTAATCTCATTATGAGCAATGAAACAAGTTCCACAGCTGTTCTGAACTATCTTTTTGAAGGCCTCATCAGGCTGAACCCGAAGACGCTCGAACATGAGCCCATGCTTGCAAAATCCTGGGAAGTAAGTGACGATGGCAAGGAGTGGACATTTCATTTGAGGGAAGGCGTCAGGTGGAGTGATGGTAAAAAATTTAGCAGTGCTGATGTGCTCTTTACATTTAAAGCCATCTATGATCCCAAGGTTCCCAACAGTCTTAAGGATATCGTCTCCATTGATGGCAAACCCTTTAAACTTGAAAAGCTCGACGACCTGACAGTCAAGTTTATCCTGCCCAAGCCCTTTGCACCTTTTCTGAGTGTCATAGGCGTTGCTATTATCCCGGAGCATGCCCTTGGCAAGGCCTTAGAGGATGGAAAGTTTGCCGACAGCTGGGGCATCGACACAGCGCCGAAAGAGATCGTAGGTACAGGGCCGTTTATTATGACTAAGTATGTACCGGCTCAGTATGTAAAGTATATGAGAAATCCCTTTTACTGGATGAAGGATGATGCGGGAAAGCGTTTACCCTATCTGGAGGAAAGGACGATTCTCATCGTTCCAGATCAGAACACAATGTATATCAAGTTTACGGCGGGACAAACGGACATCCACTCACCCAGGCCGGAAGAGGTTGAAACCTTAAAAAACGATTCAAAAAAACTGGACATAAATGTAAAAAGGGTCGGCCTTAGTACGGGCTCATCCTTTGTTACCTTTAACAGGAACCCGAAATACTTTATCAAAGACGAAATAACTGATCCCAAGCTGAAATGGTTTACAGACAAATTTTTCCTGCAGGCCATCGCCCATGCCATAGACAAGGAATCTATCATTTCCAACACCATGTTCGGTCTAGGAAAACCTGCAGTGGCCGAGATATCGGAAGAGAATAAGACCTTTCACAATCCAAACCTTACAGATTATGCCTATGACCTTAAGAAGGCGGAAGCGCTTCTGAAAGAGGGTGGCTACAAAAAAGACCGGGACGACGTACTGCGTGATGGAGAGGGAAATAAAATAGAGTTTGACCTCAATACGAATGCTGGGAACCGTCTTAGAGAACAGATATGTTCCGTTCTCAAGGAAGACTGGGAAAAGCTGGGGATGAAAGTCAACTACCGTCCCCTGGAGTTTAACTCCCTCGTTGAAAAACTTATGAGCAACTTCCAGTGGGACGCCATCATGATTGCTTTGACGGGAGGTCATGAACCGCATAACGGCGCCAACGTACATCGTTCCAGTGGAAACCTTCACTTCTGGAATCCCAGACAGGAAAAGCCGGCAACAGAGTGGGAGGCCAAACTTGACAGACTCGTTGAAGAAGGGGCCTCTGAGATGAACCTTGAAAAACGGATTAAAATCTATCACCGCATTCAGGAAATATATCATGAAGAACTGCCCATGATCCTGACAGCTCGTCAGGATGATTATGTGGCCTATAAAAACAGGATTGAGAATTACGAACCTCACGTTTTCGGACTATTCAGACCGGAAATGATAAAGATCAAGGAATAATAGATAATGGGGCGCTACATCCTCAAGCGACTCATCCATATGATTCCCCTTCTTCTGGGGATCACCTTTTTATCCTTCATTATCATATCAATGGCGCCTGGAGATTATCTCTCCACGCTTAAGATGAACCCCCAGATATCAAAGGAAACAATCAGCCGGCTGGCCAGCGAATTTGGCCTCGATCAACCCGTTTATATTCAGTATTTCAAGTGGCTCTGGCAGGTACTGCACCTCAACCTGGGCGAATCCATCGCCTATCGGGTGGGTGTCATTGACCTCATCGGAAGCCGGGCGCTGAACACCATCATCCTTTCAGCGGCGAGCATCCTCTTTGCCTGGTCTCTGGCCATCCCCATCGGCATTGCCGTCGCCTACTGGCAGAACAGCATTCTTGACCGAATCTTATCCTTTCTCGCCTTCTTTGGTATGGCCATTCCAAACTTCTTTCTCGCCTTTTTGTTTCTTTACTTTGCCTTGAAAACAGGCTGGTTTCCCGTGGGAGGAACATTTTCATATGACTATGATACGCTCACGGCGTGGGAAAAGATCATGGACAGGGCGCGCCACCTCATTCTTCCCCTTATCGTCCTTGGCACATCGGGCATGGCAGGCCTTATGCGTCTCATGCGTGGCAATATTCTGGAGATCAAAAACTCGGACTACGCGAGAACAGCCAGAGCCAAAGGACTGAGTGAAGTGGTCATCATTTTTAAACACGTTTTACGAAATGCCATAAACCCCTTTATCACCCTGGCAGGCTATGAACTTGGCGCCTTGATTGGCGGCGCCGCCCTGGTAGAAGCCGTCCTGAACCTGCAGGGGCTGGGATCGATGATGCTTCAGGCGGTGCTGTCTCAGGACATCTACCTCATTATGGGCTCATTACTTATTGGCGCCATTTTACTTATTGTGGGCAACCTCCTGGCAGATATTGCGCTGACTCTTGTGGATCCGCGGATAAAAATGGAGTAAAGGATAAAGAATCCGAGCCTGGAGGGCGTGACTTTACTTCCCGTTAAAACGCAGCCGAGCGAAGCTGTTATCTGCGGGATAAAAGGTCAAATTGTTTGAGCGAAGCGAGTTTTTTGACCTGCCGCAGATAACTGTCTGAGTGAGGGAAGCCGCAGGCCAAGTTTTAGTAACTTAGAAATAATCTTCTGTTTTTTTTGCAGAATATTATTTCGTGAAGGCACTTATCCGGTTTATCCGGGCTGGGCGGCCTTTCTTTTGCTTACTTTGCTTTGGCCGCCAAAGAAAAGTAAGGTTTTCATGGCAAAGCCTGCTGGCTCTAGCCACACCCAAAAGACTGATTTTTACGATTAAATAAAAAACCAGACATCATGCTATTTAAAAGATTCATCCGAAATATAACCTGGCCTGCCGGGATCAGCCTCCTTATTCTGCTTCTTTTATACCTATCTGCCCTTTTCGCACCCTTTGTTTCGCCCTATGATTTTAAGGAACAAAGCCGTAAATATCCCAACGCCCCGCCTGCCAATATTCATATCAGTCCTTTAAGTGAATGGGGTAAGGGGTTTTTCTATGTCCACCCCGTCAAGATGGCCGATGTTTATAAGAGGCGCTACGAAGAAGACAAAAACAGAAAAGTCTATATCGACATCATTACAGACGAAGGCAGGCTCTTCGGCCTTTCAGAAAAAGAGGAAAGGCTCTTCATATTTGGCAGCGACACCCTTGGTCGAGACCTCTTCTCGAGAACCATCCACGGTGGCCGGGTGAGCCTCACCGTCGGCATACTTGGCGTTTTGATCAGCTACAGCCTCGGGTTGATCATCGGAAGTATTTCGGGCTACTTTGGCGGCCTGGCAGACAATATCATTATGCGTCTTGCCGAAGTTTTCATGTCTGTTCCATCATTTTTCCTTTTACTCGCACTGGCTGTGGTCATCCCCTCCAATGTCTCCTCTGCCATGACATTTCTTCTCATCGTCGTCATTATGAGTTTCATCGGATGGGCCGGTTTTGCCAGGGTAATCAGGGGCATGGTCATCTCTGAAAGAGAGAGAGATTATGTGATGGCGGCAAAAGCCCTGGGCGCCAGCCACAGACGCATTCTTTTTAAACATGTCATCCCCTCGACCTTCAACTATACGATCATTTCGGCAACGCTGAGCATCCCCGGCTTCATACTGGGTGAGAGCGCCCTCTCATTACTGGGCCTTGGCATTCAGGAACCGGACGCCTCGTGGGGAAACCTTCTCGCATCATCGCAAAACGTACAAAACCTCATCAACTATCCGTGGATACTTATACCCGGCATCTTTATTTTTCTCACCATCATGTCCTACAATTTTCTCGGCGATTATATGAGAGACATCATGTCGCCCAGAGACAGTGGAGGCGTTGAATGATCAATTCGCCTCTTCTGCAGGTTCGCGGCCTTAAAACCATCTTCAAAACCTCCCGGGGCGTAGTTAAAGCCGTCGATGATGTGAGTTTTGAAATCCGTGAGGCTGAGACCCTGGCCCTCGTAGGAGAATCGGGCTGCGGCAAAAGCGTGACCTCCCTGTCCATCCTGCGGCTCATACAGACCCCCCCCGGTGAAATTATCGCCGGGGAAATAAGTTATAAGGGTCAAGACCTTCTCACACTTAACAAGAAAAAAATGAGACAGATCAGGGGCAATGACATCTCAATGATATTTCAGGAACCGATGACTTCACTTAATCCATTATTCACCATCGGCAACCAGATAGGCGAAGCGCTTCACCTTCATCAGGGGATGAATAGAAAAGAGGCGCGGGAGAAGTGCATTGAAATGCTCGATCTCGT
>JADFVM010000298.1 GCA_015222555.1 Pseudomonadota bacterium | reverse complement strand
GGAAGGATGAACCCTATGAGAGACTACCTCTATCTGCGGATAAGTCAGAAGGAGCCCTTTGATATACTCTATTTCACACCTTCAGTTACAGGGATCTTCAATATAAATGACAAGAGCTTTTCTGTAGCTCCTGAACTTTTATACAGCGGCATAACGAACCTGGAACTTCGGTTCAAAGCGGCATTTATTGCTGGAAAGAGGGAAACCGAGTATGGGGAAAAGCAGAATGACTATAAGATTGAATTAAGAGCAAGGTATCATTTCTAGTGAACCATGTTAATTTCTTCTGATTCAGTAGTTTCGACCCTAATCAACAAAAAATCCCTATCTTAAGAATTAGTAGATTTCAAATAGTAATTTGTAATTTTCTACGAAATAAGGAGATAAATTTATGAAACATTTAGATACAAGTTGTAAGATTATTATAGTCATAACTTTTGTGGTTTTTGGTGCTGCTTTGTTTACTGAGGGGTTTATTCATGATTTGCTTCTTGAACTTGGGGTGTTATTGATTTCTGTGAAGTTGATAATGCTAGCTTATAAAAATGGGGAGTACGTAGAGAGCCTACAGAAAGATCTTAGAGATATTAAGGAATTGCTTGAACCTAAATAGTCAATTCATAACAACTAGGCGAAACTTCTCACTTTCAAATAGTAATTTGTAATTTGTTCCAATATATGGTTTAAATAAGTTGATATACTAGAAAAGGATAATCATATGAAGATTAAGAAAATCTTATGTCCGACAGACTTTTCAGAGGCTTCCAAAAAGGCATTCGAATATGCCATCTTCCTGGCATCGTCTCAGCATGCGGAATTAGTTCTCCTGCACATTGTGGATCAGCTTCACGGCTTTGAAGCCTATGAGATTCTTGCTCTTACACCCCAAGAAATTTCTCAAAGGATGGAAAAACACGCATATGAGAATATGAGTGATCTAGTCGATCAAATCAAAGGGTCCATTGCGATTGAAACGGCTGTGGAACACGGCAAACCCTCAGTTCAGATTGTTGAGAAAGCAAGGGAAGTGAAAGCTGACATCATTGTTATGGGGAGCCACGGCAGAACAGGCCTTTCCCATGTCCTTATTGGAAGTGTTGCCGAGAGGGTTGTCCGTCACGCATCCTGCCCAGTTTTAGTCGTTAGGGATATGTATCAGCAACCCGGGACACCTTAGGCTGAAGAACTTAACTAGGATCATCAATCGCTATGGCACGCCCACAATCTTGCTCTATATTCTCACTTACGCTCGCTCGCATCCAGTCCTTGCAACTCACTGATATTCATAGCTGTTTCTCTAAATGAAAGTTTGACGTTACCGGAAAGTTGTGGGGATTCAACCTGAGTCACTCTCAGAGAAGTTAGATTTAACCGATGCCATTCCCAGCAAAAATCAATACTCCCATCATAAGTCTGGCCTGACACTTCTAAGGGGATGAATATATCAAACCATTATCTGACCAACCAGATGATCCATGAGGTGATCATCGCCACGATCAGGGCGCGTATGCCGGTCCATAACCAAAACTGCCCGCTGATGCGGGATGAATAGAGCCCCAAGAGGAAGATCATTATGAATGAGAGTATGAGCGCTGCCTCTATCGGATGGAGCGGCAGGTCGATGCCGTTTATCGACAGCCATAAGGGCGAAATGATCAGCAGAGAGATGAGGAAGGGTGAAAGACCGTTGACGAGGGCGATCAGGTATGGGACCAGCCTCGCCGCATCGCCATGATCAGACTCTTCCATATCCTCCACCATGGCATGCTCCAGGTCGCCAAGCTCTTTCCTTCGCTCCGCCGTCTCGCTGATGTAGGCGCTGCTTAAACCGCTCATCATCAGTGCCACGGCGGTTGCGAAACAGGCGCCGAGGGCGACATCCGCATCGATCTCCCCTTGATAGTAAAAGCCCATGTTCAGCCCGAGCATGGTCAATGCACCGTCAAAACCGTTGGTCACGAAATAGCGACGCGTGATCCTGCTGGCATGGGTAAGGCGGATGAAGTTCCTGATGCGGGATATCATGGCTTGAGGCGGCCTTTGATCATAAATTGCCCTTATTCACCCGCAGGGGCATTCACCACCTCGACCTCATCTATGCTGTGGATGGAGCCGCCCATCTCCTTTATCTTCTCTGAGACCAGATCGTAATCGATATCATGGGCAGATATCTCAAGGATAATGCTTTCAGTCTTTTCATCCATCTCCTCGACGACGAGACGGACCTCGTAACCTTCAGAGAGGCTGGCCAGATTGCGTGCAAACTCCAGAGGGTTGGGACTATGCGGCTTTAAGACATCGAGCAACAGGCGTTTTACCAGTTCCATCGGAAACTCCCTTTTATTTTATATAGGCAAAATTAATGATATCACAAGGGTTGTCGGGGTCAAACAGGAAATGTGGGGCGCTGTCGCTCTTGAAAAGACCTGCCGCCAATTATTGTACCACATTCAATGATTTATTTTTAGGTGAACTGAAGCAATGGAATCGTGACTCTATATCCTCTGAATTCCCTCTGTTTATTTCTGGCACTTTCTTTCCATAATCGTTAATTTAATCCTACATCGAAATGCTCACCTTGTAGGTGGAAGGCTCATCCCTTGAAGACACCCTCGACCATTTAGTCCATGGTTTGCCTGTTCTTTATATTAAGAAAGCCACTCTTTAAGCCAATACTGTTTTATCGCCTTTTCTTTAAGAAGGGGGTCTTTAGATATAATTTCTTCTGCTTT
>JADFVM010000297.1 GCA_015222555.1 Pseudomonadota bacterium | reverse complement strand
GACTTTTTAGCTAACTATGCAAAGGCCCTTTTAGCTGTGGGAGATCGAGATAAGGCCATTAAGATATTTGAGAGGTTTGTGGCACTTTCCAGCGATAATACCGGGGAAGATCACACAGATAATCTTATATGGGGTGTTAATGAGCTTGTCTCCTTATATTTGATGGAAGGAGATGTCCAGTCAGCAATCAAAGTGCTTGAGGATTTGAAGCATGATCATCCGGAAGTGCTTGATAAACAGATTTTGGCAACTTCGGGGCGTCTGTATTTTGCCTCACGTAATTATCTCAAGGCCCTTGAGACATTCAGGATTTTTCTGAGAGAAGAACCTGACAATAAAATGGGGCTGCTGTTTATGGCCCGCGCGTATGAGCGCCTTCAGCTCCTTACACCAGCCATTTCCATTTATAAGCAACTCTTACTTCTTGAGCCCAATCCAGCCATTATTATGCATTTGGTTAAATTGTTTTTAGAAACAGAAAGTTTTGATCAGGCAAGCTTTCTAATCACTGAGGATATGCGTAGTAGGCTGGAAAATGATATCATGGGAAGAGAGCTTCTATTAGATGTCTATCTGGGGAATGGGGACAGAGAAGGTGTTGAAAAGCTTTTAGACAGTGAAGGCGATTTCTTTAAGGATGATGACATATTGGCCTCATATGTTTCTCTTACCACATCGATTGGTTATACGAGTACCCAGATGAGATTTCATTTATATAACGACGCTTTGCTTGCTTTGGCTGACCAAGCTGAAAAAAGGAAAGACCTCCTACAGGCCGGTGTGAAGCTGCTTTTGGGTCTTGGCCAACAGGATATGGCTGAGAGGGTGTTAAGGTATTGTTGGTCTGAGGGCCGGTCCCTGTGGTCTATTGACATGTTGATCGAAAGATACCTTGAGAAGAATAAGTGTGAGGATGCTGTTGTTTTGCTTGAAGAGGCACTATCTATTTATCCTTCTTCGGCAAGGCTTAAACTGAAACAGGCCTATCTGCTTCTTGACATGGGTGAGACTGACGTAGCTGGAGAAGTGCTTTCTTCAATTTGTGCAGACGACAATTGGAAGTGGGGGGAAGAAAAAAGACTGCTGTGTGAAGGCTATGCCCTTGGCCTGACAGGAAGATATGAAGAGGCACTCAATCTTTATGGGGAAATAATTCAACAGGCACCAAATCACCTGGAAGCACATAGAGGCAGATGGATCAATTTTGCAGCCTATGGATTGGGACAGGAGGCTGATGCGGTGGCCCTGGGTTTAGAAATAGTTGCGGGGAAACCCCCATTTTTACATAGTAGTGAAGATGGAAATGAAAATAATAAAAGACATGTTCCAATGTTTGTAACAAATGGGAGGGTGATGCCGGCTCCTGGGGCCTACTTGAGTGGATTAGTACGAAGCAAAAAATTGTTATCACCTAAAGAGATTCTTAGTTCTCCATTCTGTGAAATGGAAGGAGAAGCATGTCCCTTACTGCTTGCTTTATCCTACGAACATTTTGAAAACTTTTCAGAAGCGGTTGTGATGTGGCTCTCTTTCTTAAAGAGACACGAGACGTACTGGCCCGGCTATGAACGTCTTGCACGGATATACGAGGGCAGAGGTAAAGTAGACTGTGCAAAAAAATTACGGTACAGGACTTGCTGCAAAATAAAACATCTACGATTGTTTCTTTATTACGGCCAAGATTACAGTGAGTTAAGAACTATCTCGGAAGAAGCCGGGCCTTCGGACTTGTGGATATGGCGAAAGCTTGATGATATGGCCCTTGAATCCTGGGAAGGAGTATTCTGTTCCGATTAGGAAATCCCCTTATTATTCCTTGATTTTTTCAAGCGTTATAGATAAAAAGGCAAAGCTAGTATCTGGAGACATATGCGTATGAATATTTTAGTGACCGGCGGAGCCGGTTTTATCGGATCTCATCTATGTGATTACCTTATTTCTAAAGGAGAGCATGTCTCAGTCATAGATGATCTTTCCACCGGCTTCTTTGAAAATATAGTCCATCTGCAGGGTAATTCGAGGTTT
>JADFVM010000296.1 GCA_015222555.1 Pseudomonadota bacterium | reverse complement strand
CTTGATGGCAAGAACTTTCATATGTTGAAGTTTCGCTCCATGAAAGTAAATGCCGAAAGTCAGTCCGGCGCTGTCTGGGCCAAAGAAAATGACCCAAGAAGAACATTGATCGGGGGCTTTTTGCGGAAAAGCAGTCTGGATGAGCTGCCTCAATTTTTTAATGTCCTTAAAGGTGATATGAGCATTGTGGGGCCTCGGCCGGAACGACCTGTCTTCATCAAAGAATTCAAAGAGAAAATTCCGAAATACATGCTGCGCCACAAGGTTAAGGCAGGTATTACGGGGTGGGCGCAGGTCAATGGCTGGCGAGGCAATACCTCGCTTGAGAAGAGGATTGAATGTGACATATATTATATTGAAAATTGGTCTCTATGGTTTGATATTAAAATTATGTGGCTAACTTTATGGAAAGGCCTCGTCAATAAACATGCCTACTAGTGTCGTGCCAACCGTAAATTAACGATGTCAGAGCCCTTCATACAGACCAAGGCAAGGCGCAGTCACGCAGGAATAGTTATTCATATTTCAAGTGGCTGCAACACCGCATTGGGCTGTATGAATATCTCCCTTTGGGCGAGATGATAAACGGTCATCTGCTGTGTTGAGCTCACTTGAATTATCTACGGCTAGTCCTGCACTCGCCCGCCTTGCATATGACCGTTTCTCATCTCGCTGAGACCGTTAATTTACGGTTGACACGACACTGGCCTGATTTAGAAATTGCCCCAACTTCTTCTGACTGCGCCAGTGAGTCAGTCTGTTCTTTTTTCATTGCTGTCAAAGAAGATGTCAAATGCCGTCTTGTTGTCGTGGTACGTTCTGTCTTTACCTGCCTACAATCTCAGTCAATACCGATTGTCCGATTGCATTGCACATGCCTGCATGATAATATGGTTTGCGCTTGTAGGGTGGAAGGCCTTTTTTCTTGAAGGTTGATTTATCATCATTAGTATAGATGCATGCTGAGGAGAAATGGAAGCAGATTTGAAGAATTGTTCTAATGGAGACAATACAATCCGCAGCTTGTTTCTGTATCTATTTATTTTATATGCGGCTGTGTCCCCAGTTTCCCTCAGTGCTACAAATGTGATGTTGGCATTAATATTTCTGACTGGTTTTGTTTTGTATTATCAGTCGGACAGATCCAAACGATCTTTCCCCCGCATTGAGTTGCTCGTCCCCTGTCTGTTATTGTTTTTATGGGCAGGTTTGACGGCACTGATAACCAAGGGGATGATAGTCAAGACAGACATCTCAAATATTTGGGAGTATTCAACAATCATTGTACTTCCTCTTTTCTTGCCCTTCTCTGCCCGGCTGAAAGAAAAGATCATTATGACTCTTTTTGTTTTTTCCTCACTTGTGGCACTCCTTGGCCTCATACAACATATTAATCCATCGATTGTTTATCCCTTCCCTAGGCAGCTTGTCAGTGGCCGCATCCACGGTTTTTTTTCGCATGGACTACACTACTCCGGGTTTGAAAGTATTATTGTTATTATGGCTCTTTCTCTCATTTTATTTGCGAAACTTGATAGGAGAATGAAACTCTGTCTGTGGGGTGTTCTTGCCTTAAATGCCTCTGCTCTTTTGCTTTCACTTTCAAGAAGTTATTACATCTCTGTGGCGATCATAATTCTTGCAATTTTATTGATTAAGAAGACGCGTTATTTTCTTCTTGGCTGTGCTGTTCTCATCAGCCTGTTGTTTTTAATATTATCATTCCCCAACCCCTTGAACAGCCGGATCCAGACTCTGCTTGACAGTGACTTCCAAAGCAATAAAGAAAGAATATATATCTGGAAAACATCTGTCAGGATGGCAAGTGATCATCCTTTAGTGGGTGTTGGTGCGGGTAACTGGGGGGAAAAGGCAGCTGAACATTATTTCCCTCTTATTGAGAAAGAGACGGGTTATAAATTGACAGGGCATGGTCATGCCCACAACACATATCTCACATGGTTAAGTGAATCAGGCATCCCTGGGCTCCTCCTTTTTCTAACGTTTTGGTCCCTGGTTGTTAGACGACTTTTTTATGTGAAGTCAACCGTTCCAAAAGGTTCCTTTGATTATGCATTGATAGTGGGGACCTTAGGTGGTCTAGGAAATTTATTTATTGCTGGCATGTTTGAACATAATTTTGGAACATCTGTCATTCTCCTCCTTATCTCTTTTCTCATTGGCTTATCCCTTAAGCCGAGTGAAGAAATCACTGTGAATGAATCTTGCTGAGGCTCTTAACGATTAAAGCAATAGGCAGTGACATAGAAAAACATCGTATCTAGTTTATTCATCTCTGCGCTCTGCTTAGTGTATTCCTTTTATTCACCTCATTTACTTAACAGCTGAAATCTAATAATTCATCTTTTTAGCAGCCAGTTAAACTTTTTTCAAAAAAAGCGCAAAAATTTTTGACATTGGCAATTTCACCTGGTATCTTTTTTTCTAATTGTCAACTACGTGACTTTAGTAACTTAGAAATAATATTCTGTGATTTCCTGGTAGAATATTATTTAGCTTCGCAGAATCGCCCATAGAAGCAATACTTCGAAGACTTGATTACGTGAAGGCACTTATCCGGTTTATCCGGGCTAGATCAGTGTAGTTGGGAAAAATAATTTGAGGGGGGGTGGTGGAGAGTGTCAAGATTTCGCAAGAAAGTTGGAGTGTTATTCGTTTTAGCTGTTTTTTTCTTGTCCCTGTCGGTTGCGATGAATGCGGCTGCTGCAGAGGGGAAGATAAACATTAACACAGCGTCAGCAGTAGAATTCCAGACTTTAAAGGGTATTGGAGAAACTATTGCGCAAAGGATCATTGACTACAGAGAAACAAATGGTCTTTTTAAGGCGACAGACGAAATAAAAAATACCAAAGGTGTGGGAAACAAGATCTTTGAAAATATCAAAGATCAGATAACGGTTGGTAGTACCGTTAATTAAGCAACACAGCATTAGCACAGTTAGGGGGAGGGTTTCTCTCCCCCTTCACTAAATGCCGGCTTTGTCCAGGCTCATCTTAATAAGAGATGCATTAAACCTTCCCCTTCTTGTGACCCAATCATTAAATTGCAAATACAACTATTCTTGTCTTATAAGAATGGTTTCTGCAGAGCATTTAATAATACCTGATAGGAATGTTAAAAAATATGGAGCTTTCTTGTCCTGATTTGCAGGGTTTTGAGACCATGATCCTTGACAGGAGGAGGTTAAATAGAGTATTTTGAATGATTCTGGAGGGTTTAATGTTTAAAAAAGTTCTCGTCGCCAACAGGGGAGAGATTGCGACACGGATAATCAGATCCTGTAAAGAATTGGGGATCAAGACGGCCGCCATATACTCTGAAGCCGATAGTACTGCGCTGCATGTCAAAAAAGCTGATGAGTCCTATCTGGTTGGCCCCGGCCCGGTTGCCGGCTACCTCAATATTCACAGAATTATTGATCTTGCCAAGGAAATAGGGGCCGATGCCATTCATCCAGGTTACGGTTTCCTTTCCGAGAATCCGAAACTTCCCGAGCTTTGCGAAAAAAGAGGGATTACCTTTATCGGGCCATCCAGTCATGCTATCAGTTCCATGGGTGACAAGTCGATGGCCAGAAAGATGATGATAAAGGCCGGTGTTCCCGTTGTTCCCGGAACGGATAATATTCAGTCGGAAGATGAAGCGCTGGCCTTTTCTGATGAAGCGGGATTTCCCATTATGGTGAAGGCGACATCGGGCGGCGGAGGAAGAGGCCTGAGGGTTTGCAGAAACAAGAAAGAATTGCTTGAAAATTTAAAGTCCGCAAAGAGCGAAGCGGAGGCCGCCTTCGGTTCGGCGGAAGTGTTTCTGGAAAAATATATTGAAAATCCTCACCATATCGAGTTTCAGATACTGGCAGACAATTTCGGCCACACCATTCATCTGGGTGAGCGAGACTGTTCCATACAGAGAAGGCATCAGAAACTTGTTGAGATTGCGCCGTCGCTTATTCTGACGGAAGAGTTGAGGAAAGAAATGGGAGAGGTGGCTGTCAGGGCCGCCAGGGCGGTCAATTATAGTAATGCGGGAACCATTGAGTTTCTTGTTGACAAGGAGATGAATTACTATTTCATCGAAATGAACACCAGACTCCAGGTGGAGCACACGGTGACGGAAGTGGTGACGGGAATAGGCCTTGTTCGTAAACAGATCGAGATTGCCGCGGGAAAACCGCTGACTCTCAAACAGGAAGATATTGCCATCCGCGGTTATGCCATAGAGTGCAGGATTAATGCAGAGGATCCCAAAAAGAACTTTGTCCCCAATATTGGCAGGGTTACAGCCTATTATTCCCCGGGCGGGCCGGGTGTCAGGATTGATGGTTGTGTGTATAAGGACTATGTGATTCCACCTTATTACGACTCCATGATTGCCAAGCTGATCTGCAGTGGAATGACGTGGGAAGAGGCGATCAGCAGGATGAGACGCTCTCTGGATGAATTTGTTGTTAGAGGGGTGAAGACGACCATCCCCTTCCATTATAAAATTATGACAGACGAAGAATTCCAGAAGGGAGAATTCGATACCGGTTTTCTGGATCGCAGGCAGGACCTTCTGGATTATAAAGAGCACCGGAGCAGAACAGATCTTGTTATTGCAATATCGGCTGCTATTGCGGCCTATGAGGGATTTTAATTTGTGAAAGCACTTATACCCCTCAAGGGGGTACTGAAAAGAGTCCAATT
Organism: Pseudomonadota bacterium; assembly: GCA_015222555.1. Classification (GTDB taxonomy): domain Bacteria; phylum Desulfobacterota; class JADFVX01; order JADFVX01; family JADFVX01; genus JADFVM01. Next base: position 3,214 of record JADFVM010000296.1, on the reverse strand, counting down.
TGTCTGGGTTAGGAGATAATATGACAACACAAAAAGTACAACTTACCGATACTATTCTAAGGGATGCCCACCAGTCCATTCTTGCAACAAGGATGCGAACGGAAGATATGCTGCCTATTGCAGAAAAGCTTGATAAAATAGGTTACTGGTCTCTTGAGGCCTGGGGAGGGGCGACCTTTGATGCATGTCTGAGGTTTCTGAAGGAAGATCCCTGGGAAAGATTGAAAGCTCTTCGGAAAGCGATTCCAAACACACGCTTACAAATGCTCCTGAGGGGGCAGAACCTGCTCGGCTATCGTCATTATGCCGATGATGTTTTAAGAAAGTTTGTTGAAAGGTCTGCCAGGAACGGCATCGATGTTTTCAGAATTTTTGACGCTCTCAATGATGTCAGGAATATGAGAGAGGCGATCAAGTCGGTTAAGAAGAATAATGCTATTGCCGAGGCCTGCGTCTGTTATACAACCAGTCCAGTTCATGATAACAACTACTTTATCGAAATGGCTGTTAAACTTGCCGAACTCGGATCAGACATTATCTGCATTAAGGATATGGCTGGTTTATTAACTCCCACCGATGCATTTGAACTTGTTTCCGGTATAAAGAAGAAAACCGGTTTGCCGGTGCATATGCACTGTCATGAAACGAGCGGCATGGGATCCATCAGTTACTTCAAGGCCATAGAGGCGGGTGCCGACATCCTTGATACTGCAATATCCTCGATGTCCTCAGGAACGGCACACCCGCCGACGGAAACCATAGTTGCCGCCTTGAAGGGGACAAAACGTGATACTGGTCTGGACCTTGATTTGCTGGAAGAAATCGCCGAATACTTCAGGGAGGTTAGAAGGAAATATCATCAATATGAAAGTGAACACACAAGGATAAACACATCTGTCCTTGTTTCCCAGATCCCGGGCGGCATGATATCCAATCTCGCCTCTCAGTTGAAAGAACAGGACGCCCTCGGCCGCATGAAGGAGGTCCTTGATGAAGTTCCCAACGTAAGGAGAGACCTTGGCTATCCTCCGCTCGTTACTCCTACAAGTCAGATTGTGGGCTCACAGGCTACATTGAACGTTTTGACAGGTGAGAAATACAAAGTAATAACCAGTGAGGTCAAAAACTACCTCAAGGGGCTATATGGAAAGCCCACAGCAGAGATCAATGAAGAAGTGAGAAAAATGGCCATCGGTGATGAGGCTGTTGTTAGCTGCCGACCAGCCGATCTTCTGGAGCCTGAACTCGATAAACTGACAAGAGAGTTGGGAGATAAGGCCAAAAGCATAGAGGATATCCTGTCCTATGCGATGTTTCCCAATGTGGCCCTGGAATTTTTCGAGCAAAGGGAAGCTGGCAATCTTCAGCCAGAACTGCTTATCCCGCAGGAAGATGCCGAGTCGAAAAGGGCATCAACGCCGCACCTTGCGTCCAGTGAATTCAATATAAAGGTTCATGGCGAGTTATATCATATAAAAGTGGCCGGCGCAGGTCATAAGGGTAAAGGTGAAAGACCGATCTTTCTCGTTGTCGACGGACAGTTGGAGGAGGCCCTTGTTGATTCTCTTGTTGAGGTTGTGCCCAGTCACGCCGGTCATATCGAAACTCGGCCCACAGTGTCTTCTTCAAGGCCTAAGGCAAAGGATGACGGAGATGTGACAACACCCATGCCGGGAACGGTGGTCAGGGTTGAGGTAAAGGTCGGTGATAAGGTTGCCGCAGGCGATACTGTTTGCGTTGTTGAGGCAATGAAAATGGAAAATGAAGTTCATACGCCCATAGATGGAGTAGTCAAAGAGATTTTTGTTAAGGAAGGGGATACGGCCAATCCCGACGAGACATTAGTCCGAATTGAAAGTGAATAGGAAACTCTTCTGCTCCTATGTAGCGGTGTATATAAAAAAGCCAGTTTTTTTACAAAAATCATCCATATCCTGTTCCCAGGTGATATAATTGACATAGATCCTCTTAATCTGTGAGGAGATATTGCTATGGATATAAGAAAGCCTGCCGTTGCCGGTTCTTTCTATCCCGGTTCAAGAGATTCTTTAAACTCAGAGTTAGAGAAGCTCATGCCAAAGGAGAGAGATAAGAAAAAAGCAATAGGTGTTATCTCACCCCATGCCGGATACATCTATTCCGGATCAGTGGCAGGGGAACTGCTGTCATCGGTTTTAATCCCCAAAAAAATAATTCTTTTAGGGCCCAATCACACCGGTCTTGGATCGAAAGCCTCCATCATGTTAGAAGGCGCCTGGGATCTTCCTAATGGGACGGTCGGAATTGACAGCAAGCTTGCAGAGAAAATTCTTCAAAACTCGGAAATACTTAAAGCCGACGTGATGGCTCATCTTAGAGAGCACTCCCTGGAGGTACAGATCCCTTTTCTTCTCCATGAAAGAGATGATCTGGAGATTGTCCCGGTAACACTGATGGGGCTGGGCCTTAATGACTGTAAAAATCTGGGGCACGCCATTGCCGAGGCAATTAAGTCTTACGGGGAAGAGGTGTTGATCCTTGCAAGTTCAGATATGACACATTATGAATCTCAGGAATCTGCAAACAAGAAGGACAAAAAAGCGATTGAAAAAGTGCTCGAACTCGACCCACATGGATTAATGGATGTGGTGGCGGAAAATAATATCACCATGTGTGGCGTTATACCGTCGACGGTAATGCTTTTTGCTGCCACAGAACTTGGCGCAAAAAAAGCGTCGCTTGTGAGATATGCAACATCGGGTGATGTTTCCGGAGACTATGATCAGGTCGTGGGATATGCCGGGATGGTTGTCGAATAAATATGGTCATTATCTCAGTTCTTCATTCATGCTTTATTGTCAGTAAATTCCATAAAAATACGTTCAAAATCTTTTTCTCTTTTGACAAATGCAGCTACTACCTGCGGATCAAAATGAGAGGGATTGGTTCTCTCATTACCCTTTAGTATAATTTCCAGTGTTTTTTCGTGGGAGAAGGCTTCCTTGTATGACCTTTTACTTCTCAGCGCATCGTAAATGTCTGCTAATGCGACAATTCTTGCGGACAGAGGGATCTCATCGCCTTTCAGCCCCTGCGGATAGCCACTTCCATTATATCGTTCGTGATGCGACTGGGCAATCTCTCTTGCCATTTTCAGCCTTGGTTCATCACCGAGAATCCTGGAGCCCAGAAAGGTATGTTCCTTAATTTTTTCAAACTCATTGTCTGATAAGGT
>JADFVM010000295.1 GCA_015222555.1 Pseudomonadota bacterium | reverse complement strand
TTTAATTCTTATATAATGGCTTCAAAACTGCCTTGACGCCGGCGTAGCTCAGGTGGTAGAGCAGCTGATTCGTAATCAGCAGGTCAGCGGTTCGACTCCGCTCGTCGGCTCCAGCTTTACCTGATATTTAACATGACGTCCCTGCATATTCAAAAAGTTTTAAGAGGTGCCCTTAACGATGACCACCCCGGTAATGGAAAATCCTGAATCAACAGATTATATTTATTTCGATGAGGCCCTTTGTCCCGACTGCCATATCAGGACAGGGATTAGAGCCGATGAATATTCCGCTGTAGCTAAAGGTGAGAAGTTTGAAACGCTTTGCAGGAAGTGTGGAAAAGGGATCCCCATGGTCAACGGAGAGCCCTTTAGTCAGGCCTTTTTGGGCGCATACTTTGTTATCGTCCTCTTCGGCTTGATTGCAACGGTCTTTCTTACATTCTTCTTAAAAGGTAGTATCCCTTATTATTGCGGGTATATTTTTGGACTTTTTACACTGCTTTGCTGGTTGAAATATCCGCCTCGAAAATCCTGGGATAAAGCCGTACTTTTCATCGTTTCCATGTCCACCATCCTCGTAATCTTTATTGCCTTCAAAAAGCTAATCTAATTGCAGAACTTAACCTAGAAGGCTATAATGAAGTTTTATGGGAAAAGGAGGTAAATGCGCCGCACACTGTTCATTATATTAGGCCTTATTTGTGTTGCATTGGCTTGCTTGGGAATCGCCCTGCCGGGCTTGCCCACAACACCCTTTCTGCTACTGGCAGCACCATGTTTTGCCAAGTCCTCCCCAAGACTGCATAAATTCCTTTTAAATAACCCTGTTTTTGCGCCCATCATAATCAACTGGCAGGAAACAAGAAGCATCCCAAGGCGGGCAAAAATTATATCCATTTTCATGATATTAATCGTTGGGACCTCTTCAGTGATTATGATGGAAAGTTTTTATCAGAAATTTTTTATTATCATCTTGCTGGTCTTCCCCCTCCTCTTTATCAGCCGTCTGAAAGAGACGGAAAGCCTTCGTCAACCCGAAAAAAAATCCCCGACCACAGAATAGAAGACGACTTGTAGTAGCCCCCCGATCTTGTCAAACATTTTGTCCCCTTCTTTATTCCTTGAAAAAAGCGAGCCCGGTTTAAGGGCCTTCCCAGTAGAGAAAATTAACTCTATAAAAAAAAAATCGATTATTTTGAAAAATACCATTATGATTGTATATTGAGAATTTAACTTTTAACGGGAGGAATAATGGCAAACATAGATAAACTTCTGAGCGGAGCAAAATCGATGGGTGCCTCAGACCTTCATCTCGTCTCAGACTCCATGCCATATGTGAGAGTTAACGGTGACCTCAAAACCGTTAAGATCGACAAGCCGATGTCGAGCGAGCTTATCCAGAGACTGCTTTTTGAAATTTTAACGCCAGATCAGAAAAAAAATTTAGAGGCCATAAAAGACCTTGATTTCAGTTATGAAGTTGAAGGGCTGGGTCGATTCAGAGGCAATGCCCTTTGGCAAAAAAAGGGGATGGATGCCGTTTTCAGGTGTATCCCCACTGAGATCCCTACATTAGAGGAGCTTGGTTTCCCTCCGGTAGTAAAAAAGCTGACCGATCATCATCAGGGACTCATACTGGTTACCGGTCCCACAAGAAGCGGTAAATCGACGACTCTGGCGGCGCTTGTCAACGAAATAAATGAAAAAAAGCACGAACATATTCTAACAATCGAAGACCCCATCGAATATATCCATCCCAACAAAAAATCCGTTGTCAACCAACGTGAGGTGGGAAAACATACAGACACCTTTGCCAGCGCCTTAAGAGCCTCTCTCCGTGAAGACCCCGATATCATTATGGTGGGGGAGCTGAGAGATATTGAAACCATGTCGATGGCGATTACAGCCTCCGAGACGGGCCACCTTGTCCTGGCCACACTCCAGACCTCGGGCGCCCATAAGACGATCGACAGGGTGCTTGACTCTTTTCCACCCAGCCAGCAGTCACAGATCAGAACGATGGTTTCCGAATCTCTGAAAGGCGTCATCTCCCAACAGCTTATTAAGAGAGCAGACGGCAAGGGAATGGTGGCGGCCCTTGAAATCCTCATCGGGACGGTGCCCCTGGCCAACCTCATCAGGGAAGGAAAAACCTTCCAGATCCCCTCTTTAATGCAGACAGGAAGAAATGTAGGTATGGTCAAAATGGACGATGCCTTGAAAGACCTTGTTCAGCAGGGCACAATTACAGCGGAGGAGGCCTATCGCTATGCCAATGACAAGCGGACATTTGAACAACTTCTACCCAAGGAAGGAGGCGTAAATGGCTGAAATTGACAAGCTTTTTGAAGAGATGAAAAGCCAGGACTGCTCCGACCTTCACATGATTATCGGTCTTCCTCCCATGGTCAGAAAAAAGGGCGAACTGGTTCCCATGGGAGATCTTCCTGCACTGACACCGGAGGCTAACAAAAACCTGCTCTATGAAATCATGTCTCCAAAATGCAGGGCCGAATTTGAAGAGACAAATGACCTCGATTTTGCCTATGAAGTGCCCGGTATGGCCAGATTCAGGGCAAACATTTTAAGACAGCACAGAGGCATTGCCGGCATTTTCAGGATCATTCCCACAACAATATTAACGGCTGAGCAGCTTGGTCTGCCGGAGGCCGTTCTAAAAGTAACTGAAAACAAGCAGGGACTCATCCTGGTGACGGGGCCCACGGGCAGCGGAAAGTCAACAACACTGGCAGCCATGATCAACCATATTAATTCCACACGATCTGCCCACCTTATCACCCTGGAAGACCCTCTTGAGTTCGTTCACGAAAACATCAAATGTCTTGTGACGCAAAGAGAAATCGGGGAACATACCCTTTCCTTTAACAATGCGCTGAGAGCGACGAGCCGGCAGGATGCCGACATTATCCTCGTCGGTGAAATGCGGGACGTTGAGACCATCTCGCTTGCCATTTCCTGCGCTGAACGGGGCCAACTTGTATTCGGCACTCTTCATACAAATTCAGCATCAAAAACAATTGACAGAATCATCGATGCCTTTCCCACAGATCAACAATCCCAGGTAAGAAGCATGCTCTCCGAGTCACTGAAGGGAGTCATTGCCCAGCAACTTTTAAAAACGGCCGATGGCAAAGGGCGCTGCGCCGCACTGGAAATCCTCATCGGCTCCTCAGCCCTTGCCAATGTCATCAGGGAAGGGAAAACTACTCAAATCCCGTCTATTATTCAGGGCGGTAAATCTCAGGGGATGCAAGCCATGGACCAGTGCCTTATTTCACTCATTGAAGAAGGCAAAATAAGGGCTGAAGATGCTGTTGCAAAAGCGATGGACAAGTCACTGTTTCAACGTTTTTTAAAAAAAGAGGGTGAAGGAGCAGGCTTATGAGTGATTTAACAATACAGAAGGATCAACTTTCCGTGATTGTCCATTTCTCTGATGGTTCGAAGCTAAAGGGGTATATCTTTCTCTCCGCCTTTAGAGATGAGCATGGCGGCCATCAGCAGGTTGCCGATCTCCTTGAGTCGGGCAAACAGTTCATTCCGCTCATGGTTGAGGGAGGAAATGTCGAATTCCTTAACTATTCACAAATACTGATGGTTGAGGGTGAGCTGATTACCAAAGATGATGATGACATGTTATATGCCGCTCTTCTGCATCAGGAAGAGGTGTCCGTTATTATTGCAGATACCTACATAATTAACGGGACACTCCTATCTGAGGCCCGACCTGATCACTCGAGACTTTCTGACTGTTTGAATATAGAGGAGAAATTCCTGAAAATGCGAACAGAAGACCGCTATTTGCACGTCAATAAGGCATTGGTAAAAAAAGTGGTAAGTCGATAATTCCTGGTAGTCACTTCACCTTTTCACAAAACTCTCTTCCACCCGTTCAATTGCGGCTATTGACGCCTGAAGATCATAAAAGGCATTATTGTAGTCATTTTTAGCCCGGGAAAGGAAGACCCGGGCATCGAGGACGTCCGTCGACGTTGCCATTCGCTGTTTAAACTGGTTGTCGGTGATGCGGTAATTTTCCTCTGCCTGCTTTATCGCCTTCGTTGCAACCTCCACCCTGCTGCGGGCCAGCTTATAACCTTCCACAGCCTGCTTTAATTGAAGAACAAGTTCCGCCTCAAGATCTTTCAGCTGCGCATCGGCTGCCCTCAGGTCCGCTTCGGCCGCCCTTACATTGTGCCGCTTTTTAATCCCGTCGGCCAGCTCCCACTCCATCTCCAGCATCGTTCTTTTTTCATCATCATGCAGTCCTGCCCGTCCCGAAGGCGACGAGGTATCACCAAACTTACTGTACCTGAATGAAAAATCAACGGTGGGGAGATATTCCCCCCTTGCGCTTTTTCTGTCAAAATTCTTTGACTGTTTAAGCGCTTTCATATACTTCAGTTCACTTCGGTGAGTCAACATAGCTGATAAAAGGTCATCATATTCAGGGATGACATCTCCGGTCTCTTCAAGGGCTTCCATTTCCCTGTCACCATCCAACTTGACACCCATCACCCTTTCAAGAACATGGGCCGCTATTTTCACAGTACTTTCTGAAAGAAGAAGGACCTGCCGGGATGAGGCAAGTTCCACATCCACCTTCAAGACCTCATTTTTTGCAACGAGTCCCTCACGATAGTGAAGTTCTATATCCCGCTTCTGACTCTCAAGAAGATTTACCGCCTCCTGTGCCACGGCATGATTTTTTTTTGCCCTCAAGAGGTTAACAAAGGCGATTTTTACTTCAAGAACGATATCAGCCTCGACTGCTTTTTTCTGGTAGAGCTTGGCATCAACCAGCGCTGCAGCGGCCTTGATATCGTTTCTGTCCATAAAACCGTTAAAAAGGTTGTATTTCGCTTCAATGGAGGCCACAGAGGATTCATTGGTTTGAAAGGATAAAAAGTGATCCAGCTTAATATAGGTATAGCTGAGATTGAGGTCGGGGTAATAGCCGCCTTTGGCTGACTTTAAGCGGTAGGCTGAGGCATGGTAGAGTTCTTTTTGTTCCCTGATCTGGTGACTGTTTTTTAGAGCCAGCTCCACCGCTTCATCCATGGTAAGGGCGAAAATGGGCGTGGCGACGAATAGAAAAGCCAGGATTGAAAAAATGGCGGGCCTCATTATGGGTTCCTTTTTTCCATTCCGATAAAAAACATGAGTAATGACGGAATGACAAAGATAGTAAATATGGTAGAAAAGGCAAGCCCTCCGAGGACAACACTTCCAAGTCCCCTGTAAAGTTCGGAGCCAGGCCCGGGGATGACAACAAGGGGGAGCATGCCTAAAACGCTGGTAAAGGCACTCATATAGATGGGTCTCAAGCGCACCTTCGTTGCTTCCAAAACCGCCTCATTATGCTCCATACCCCTGTGCCTTACATTTTCCAGAGACTGGTGAACAATTAAAATGGCGTTGTTAACGACAACACCGATAAGAATGACGAAGCCGACCATGGTGAGGATATCAAGCGGCTGAGGGGTAAGAAAGGTATCAACGGCCCGCAAACCCAGAATCCCACCTGCTGAGGCAAGGGGAACGGTAAACATAATGATTAAGGGATAAAGAAAGTTTGCAAAAAGAGCCGACATTAAAAGATAGGTAATCAAAATGGCCAGGAGGAAATTCCACTGTAACGCTTTCCTCGTTTGAGTCAGCTTATCGGCGGCACCGCTCAGATTGACATCAATACCTTTCATCATGCCCATTTTTTCAAGTTTTGGGATGATTTTGTTACTTATTGTGTCCATCGCCTCCTCGAGAGGCAAAGTCATGGGTGGTGTTACCTGGAGCGTGATTGTCCGACGTCTCTCCAGATGGCGTACTTCTGTAATGCCTGATGTGCTGATCAGGTTAGATACGGATGAAACGGGGATGATTTTCCCCTTCGATGTGACAATGGGCAGGTCATAAACCTGTTCCGGCCTCACCAGCTCACTATCTGAGGCCTTGACAACAAGATCGACTTTCTTTTTCCCTTCACCTTTAAAATCACTGATACGCCTGCCATCCATGAAGACATCGATTATCACCCCAAGTTCCCGTGCGCTCAGCCCGGCGGCGTTCAACTTTTCCCTGTCCGGCTCAATTCTTACTTCGGGATAGAGGAGCTCAAGGGAAGGGACAGGCCTGACCTGTACACCCTCAATTTCCTGTCTGATCATGCCGAACATGGCGCCTGCCGTTCCTATGATGCGGTTCAGATCATCGGCGCTCACATCGACATCAATCGTCCGGCCCCGGCCAAGGCCGGTCTGAAATATTCCTGCCTGGTTGCTTACACCAAAAAAGCCGGGAATGCCCTGAACGATCTTTCTGAAAACAGGGACCAGTTCGCCCGCCCTGTCTTCCTCTTCGGCGATGGCCCCTGAAATCATGAATGATTCCGAGCCGACATAAAACATCCTGTTAATTCCAGGCACTCCGTCTTTCCCTTCTCCAAAATAAGGTGCAGATGAATCAAAGAGATAGTCACCAATCGATTCCCGTTCCTCATAGGAAAGGCCGGGCGGCGGGATGAGAAAATTGATAACCAGGTTTCTGTTCCCCTGGGGCAGGTATTCCATCTTTGGGATGAGAAAATAGACCGTAATTATTGAAAGAGTCGTGAGAAGCACTATGGTGCCGAGCCGTGTTTTCCAGTCCTGAATGGAAAAACTGACGAGACGCATTATCGCGCCTGCAATCTTGTGACCCGCTTCGGCAACAGAACTTTTATCAAGCGCTCTATCCTTGCCTGACAGACCAAAGAGCTGTTTTGAAAGCATGGGGATGACCGTTACCGAGACAATCAGACTTAATACAACGGAAAAGGTGACGGCAATGGCAATATCCCTGAAAAGCTGGCCCGCTTCCTCCTCCATAAAAGCAACGGGAAGAAAAACAGCCACCGTCGTCACAGTGGAGGCAAGGATGGCTCCCCAGACCTCAATCGTCCCTTCATAGGCCGAATCGAAGGGCGATTTTCCCATCTTCCTGTGGCGGTCAATGTTTTCAAGAACCACAATGGCATTATCGACGAGCATGCCCACGGCAAAGGATATTCCGGCCAGACTCACCACATTAAGATTTCTGCCCATGCCGTTCATAAATATAAATGTGCCGATCACACTGACAGGGATGGCCATGGTGACCACGACGGTGGAGGAAAAACTTCTTAAAAAGATGAGCAAAACGGCAAGGGCCAAAAAACCGCCAATGAGGATGTTTTGTCTCACTAATCCAATGGCGCCGTTAATGTAGGGCCTCTGATCATAGACCCAGTCAATATGTATATTATGCTGTTTCAGTTTTTTTTCGTTGAGCCAGTTAACGACTTCTTCAACGCTATCGGTGAGTGTTAATATATTTGCGCCCGGTTCCGGCTTAATACCCACGGCGATACCTCTTTCATGATTATGCATCATAACCACCGATTTTTTTGTATAGCCTGGCTCGACAACGGCGATATCAGACACCTTTATCCGCCGCTGGCCTTCAGATTTTATGACAACATCTCTAATATCCTTTTCTGTTTTTAACTCTGCAACGGTCCGCACGCGATAGTCGCGCCTGCCAACACTCATGCTGCCGGCCGAGACGTTGGCATTCTCTGCTCTTAACACATTAATAACATCATTGACAGTCAGTCCATAGGCGGCAAGTTTTTCAGGTTTAATGATGACATGCATCTCCTCCTCTCTGCCGCCCCCCATAAAGAGATCGGCAACGCCCTTCACTCGTTCCAGATATTGCCTGATATCATTTTCAAAATACGTTTTATAGGTGCTCACATGTCTTGGATTGTCGTCATCCGACTTGATAACCATCCAGATAACGGGTGATGTGGCCGCCCCTGTTGCATTAATGGTCGGTTTGTCCACATTTTCAGGATAGTTGCGCACTTCATTCAGCTTATTGGATACCCTTAATAGTGCGTCATCAATATCGGTGCCCAGGCTGAATTTCAGGGTAATGGAGCCACGGCTGTTAAAGGAAGAGCTTTCCATCTCCATGAGGCCGGGGATGCCTTTCAGAACATTTTCCTGCTCTTCGATGATCTCGCGCTCTATCTCATAAGGTGTGGCGCCCGTCCAGGTCGTTGAAACGGTAATAAGCGCCTCTGTCACTGTTGGCGTAAGCTGGTAGGGCATCTTTTTAAGACCGATGAGGCCAAAAAGAACGACAAGAATAACACCCACAATAACGGTGACAGGTTTATTAATAGAAAATTTAACTAGATCCATACCGTAACGTTCATCTGAGGCACTTATATAAAGGGACTTTTTTCTCAAAAATCCCTCTTTCTCCAACTTTTAGAAAAAAATCCCTCACGTGGGTCATTCTTAGTCCTTCGACAAACTCAGGATAGACATTGTCGAAAGATATAGTAAGACTAGAAGGGATTTGTAGTTCCTTACTTCTTTCCTAAGACCTTAAGTTTGGCATCGATCATCTCCTTGTGCCGCAGGTTCAGAAGTGTGGCCAATTTTTTCACAAGATAGTCTTCATGCTTGTCCAGCTTTCCGTCGGCATAGACAACCTTCCAGATTAATTCCATGAGCCTGATCTTTTCATCAACAGAATAGTTGTTGTTTATCAGGTTTGTAAACTGCCAGAGATCCAGGCTGGCTTTGAGTTCTTCGTTAGCCAGCTCCATGAGTTCATCACTCATTTCATTACTTAAAGCAAATTCTTTTTTGAGGATGGAGACGATTCGCTCCTGTTCCTCGTCACTGAACTCGTTGTCCGTCTTTGCCATTTCAATGAGGAGGGCGCAGGCGGCAACCTGAATCCTCTTTTCAGCACTCTCCGCCCTTTGACTTTCCTCCAATGAAGCGCTGTTATTGAAAAAATCTTTAATTTTACTCAGCATAATACTCCTTCTTTACAACCATTTTATTGAACATCCCATTGACGGGTGCTGTACGTCCGGCACCGGTCTGTCTTCCAGGATGGCATCGAGGGCATCCCTTAAGTCCGTTAATGTGACTTTGGTCTCATCCTGCCAGTTGTCATCAATCCTTCCCCGGTATAACAGGGCCCGCTCCGAACCATAAACATAGATCTCAGGTGTGCAGACGGCACCGTATTTTTTCGACACACTTTGATCATCATCTCTTAAATATTTAAATGTCACCCTTTTTTCTTCTACAATTTTTTTCATGTTTTCCATGGAATCTTCCGGATAACTTTTCTCATCATTTGGATTTATCCCCACAACCTGCACCCCTTTATCTGCATAATCATTCTGAATAGCGATGATCCGGTCAAAAACAGCCTTCACATAGGGGCAGTGGTTGCACATGATAATGATGACGAGGACTTTTTTATCCTTAAAGGAATCAAGGCTATACATGTTGCCATCTGTACCGGGCAGGGAAAAATCATGGGCCGGGCTTCCCAGCGGGGCCATCTTTGAGTTTAAAAGTACCATGAAAGATCCTCCTTTTCAGTGTTTTGTCTACAGATTACACGGATGTTCACAGATTTTTTAAGAGAACACATAATAAGTTTTTGACTTTAATCTGTGTAAATCAGTGTCATCTGTGGATTAATATCATTTTAATCTCTTAACCCTTTAGTCCAATTCATCGGTAATGGACGGATTTTCCGATGATGGCAATTCCTGAACATCCCTCAACTTCCTTTCTATAGTACGTGACTTTTTCGTCGCTGCTTCGATGGTATTGCTCGCCTCATGAAGCTTTTTCTGCGTTTTTTCAAGGATATCACCAAATTTTCCGAATTCCGTCTTTACGGCGCCCAATAGTATCCAGACTTCACTGGAACGTTTTTCGATGGCCAGGGTCCTGAAACCCATCTGAAGGCTGTTAAGCAGCGCCGCCAGTGTTGTGGGGCCGGTAACGATGACCCTGAAATCCCTCTGTAGATTGTCGCACAGGCCGGGTCGTCTCAACACTTCTGCGTAGAGGCCTTCCACCGGCAGGAACATGACGGCAAAATCTGTTGTGCCTGGCGGATCAATATATTTTTCCCTGATCTCCTTTGCTTCCTTTTTGATCCTCGCCTCCAGCTGTTTGCCTGTGCTCTCTGCCAGTGCCTGATCGGCATTGTCCTGTGCTTCCAGCAGCCGCTGGTAATCTTCCTGTGGAAATTTTGCATCAATGGGCAGCCAGACAACACCCTCTATTTCACTGCGTCCGGGAAGCCTGATGGCATACTCCACCCGGTCAGCACTTCCTTTTTTTGTGGCAACATTGCTGGCATACTGTTCACTGGTGAGTATCTGTTCCAGTAGATTGCCCAGCTGGACCTCGCCCCAGGTGCCCCGCGTTTTGACATTGGTGAGCACCTTTTTCAGGTCACCCACGCTGGAAGCTAGGGTCTGCATCTCCCCCAGCCCTCTTTGAACCATTTCCAACCGTTCACTGACACGTTTGAAGGATTCACCCAGCCGCTTTTCCAAGGTTGACTGAAGCTTCTCGTCCACCGTTACCCGCATCTGCTCCAGCTTTTTACTGTTATCTTCCTGCAGGGATTTTATTTTTTCCTCGATGGTCCTGCGCATTTCATCCATCCTGCCTTCGTTGCTCTCCGTGAGCTTTGAAAGCTGGGTGGAAAAGGTATCGAGCTGGTTTTTCTGCAGTGTTGCAATCTCTGTCATGCGTGAAAGGAGAGAATCTCTGAAGGCGTTGAGCGTGTTTGCCATTTCTTCACGCCCCTGTTTGGCGTTTAACGTCGCTTCATCCCTGTTTTTTGCGATCTCGTCCTTAACGCTTCGTTCCGTTCTTTCCTGTCCCTTTTCAATCTGCGCTATCTGGTTTTCCAGATGAAGCAGCTGACTCTCGGGCTTCCGGCGCAGAAGAACAATCAACAAGGCAATGGCAAGGATTAGCAGGAGGTTGATAACTATAAGCAGTGGTTCAATCATGGATCTACCTTATCATCTGTAATTGTAAAATGGAAGTCTCTTCCCAAATCCCGCTTTAGCGGGATTTAAAGCCGCCGATCCATCCCAAAATACTGCGTTCTCGGTTCTCTTGCTTATCATCGTACAGATGGGTACTGTTGCGGCGCAAAATCGCCTCGGGCCTGGTCTTTAGAGTGTGCCAACGGTTTGCCCAAATTCCTTAGTCGGAATTTGGATCTTCATAGGACGGGAAAGGACGCGACTTCGTACCAGTCCCCAGTCTGGCCTGAAGTTGAAAAAAGATGAATACGCCTGACTTTAAAGCTGCCCGCTGGGGAGTCACCGAGATGGGCGATAATCAATTTTTTTGTTTCAACAGGAAGGTTGCCGTAGAAGAGGCTCATTTGAGGCATGTAGGGCCGCTCAGTTTTGATTCCAAAAATTTTTCGGGCAAGGTCATTTGCCTCCATGACGGCCTGCGTCTCATCTGCTCTGATGAATAAGGCCCTGAAAAATTTATTCACATAGTCGAGACCCTTAAAGCAGATTTCATAAGGTCTTAATGCCTCTGTAATCTCTTCCGTCTTTTCCCTCACCAATCGCCATTAACGAAAAGCAAGACGGGAAGCGGCCTTATATCATCACTCAGTTAGTAAAAAGCTGCGAGCCCTGCTCCTGCGCATTGGCAGCGATGATCTCTCCCCCCTCAAGGGGGAGGAGATGGTTTTGAATAACAGATGCAAAGTTTCGACTCATCGGGATAGACAGGGAGCATCACATTGCCGGTCTTTTACCCCTTAGAGTGAAATAAAAGTAAACCAAAGCAGTTTACAACCTGTCAGGATAATCAGAAAAACAGCCATCCACATTTATTTCCTTCGTTCTTGCAATATCTTTTTCTTCGTTCACTGTCCAGACAAAAACCTTCATCCCCTGCCGGTGGATCTCATCAACAAGTTTTTTTGTGGTGATTTGTAGCGAAGGGTGAATAGAGCATGCGCCCAGCGATCGGGCAAATTGCATGGTATCTTTTTTAAGGCTGGTAATATTGACGCCAATGTTGAGATTCGGACTGTTTTCCCTCGCGTCGATCAACTCCTCCCGGCTAAAGGATGAAAGTAAGAAATTATCCTTGTCCCAGCCTTTATGGAGGTATTTCTTAATCAGGACAGAGACAGGCTCTGCCGTTCTTTTGCCTTTCAGTTCGATATTGACGATAATTCTGTTATCAACCAGATCCAGAACTTCCGGCAAAAGTGGGATGGATCCTCCCTTACCGGCATCGAGTTTTTTTAGCTGTTCCAGGCTTTTTTTAGCCACAGAACCGATGCCATCTGTTGTCCTGTCCACTTTGCTGTCATGAATGACGACAAGTTCACCTGATCTGCAGAGCTGCACATCCAGCTCGATCATGTCTACCTTAAGAGTAAGCGCTTTTTTAAATGAGCGAAGACTGTTTTCAGGTTCATACCCGCAAGCGCCGCGATGACCAATGCGCAGAAAGGGGCTATTCATTGAGGTCGCTCTTGATTTTTAAAAGGTGCATAATATCACTCCGCGTTACAATGCCGGCAACAGACTGATCATCTTTTACGACAAGAAGCCAGCCAAGGTTGCCTCTTACCATTCTCGACAGAAGGTCGTCGACACTATCACCGGGTGACACCAGATATTTCTCTGTTTCCTGCGTCATTACAGCCTGAACGGTTGTGGTGTCCCATTCCTCCTTCGGAATATGTTTGATGATCGGCATGTTGATAATACCAATGGTTCTCGTCCCAGCCACAACGGGAAAAGAGTCGTAATGATAGTTGAGGAAATAATCATCCACAAGATTTCTGATACTGATCCCCCCGGTGACAGAAATGACATGCCTTTTCATCACCTTCTCTGCTGTCAGGTCAGTGAATATCTCCTTCATGACAACCTGTTGGTAGCTGCTTTCCGCCGCGCCTTTGAGAAAGTAGCCGATAAAAATCAGCCATATACCGTTAAATGTATTACCGCTCATTATCTGAAAGAAGCCCATGGCCATGAGGAAAAAGGCGAACCCTTTGCCAATAGTGCTTGCCAGATAGGTCGATCCTTTATAGTTCCCCGTAAAATACCACATGGCAGAACGCAGCAGTCTGCCGCCATCTAGGGGGAAGCCGGGGATTAAATTGAAGATGGCCAGAATTCCGTTAATAAGGCTCACATAACTCAAAACGGCAAAAACGCCACTGTCCGGCTCTGCCAACCCTGCCAAAAAGTGACAGAGAAACATGAGAACAAAGCTGCATATGGGGCCGGCAATGGCAACGCGGAACTCCACGCCAGGGGTTTTTACTTCTTCCGCCAGGTTGGCAACGCCGCCAAAGATGAAAAGCGTGATCTTGCTGATTGGCAGGTTGTTTCTCAAAGCGATATAAGAGTGTGATAGCTCGTGGAGTAAGACGGAGAGAAAAAGGAGAAGGGACGCGATGATTCCCATGGTCCAGTAATACTGTTTCCCTATTTCAGGATATTTATAGGGGAAATAACCCTTCGATAAACTCCACGCGACGAGAAAAAAAATGACAAACCAGCTGAAGTCAATTTCGATGGAAATCCCGAAGATTGTGGCTATTTTTATGCTTCTACCAAACACGGTTTTTTCTCATTAAAGAAGTTAAGTTTTTTATAAAAAATATCTGGATAGCCTGATAATTGAAGCGGGATGGGGAACAACAGCCCCCGGACCTCCTCTTGATCCAATCAGGAGAAATGTAGCCCCCTCCTATGTTATCCTGAGCTTGTCGAAGA
>JADFVM010000294.1 GCA_015222555.1 Pseudomonadota bacterium | reverse complement strand
GAGTATTTTATGACGGGCCTAGAAAGTGATGGGATTTCAGACGAGGCTCAGTTAAACCTCAATTATGAACTTGGCCTGGCGTATAAAGCGGCAAAGATGATGAATGAAGCAAAAGAAACCATGGCAAAAATATACAATCACGACAAGACTTTTAGAGATATTGAAAGGCAGTTTCTGGACATTGGAGGTCTCGGAGGAGAAACTGTCCGTACAGATCTGGCGGATATGGAAACAGTGAGTGAAAAGGATCTTAAAGATCCTCCTGATTCAAAGTCGAAAGATAAAGTATCTTATATCTGAGGTGGAAATATTATGAGTTATCTTGAGTATTATAGTCTTAACGAGGAACCTTTCTCTAATGCTCCTGTGACATCGAAGTTTTATTTTAATAGTTCCCAGCACTCTCAGGCTTTGATAAGAATGATGTACGCCGCTGATTCCATGAAAGGGTTGGCCGTTGTTGTTGGTGACATCGGGTCCGGAAAAACGACACTGGCAAGAAGAATGCTGGATCAACTCCCTGAAGAGGAATATGAAGCGGCATTACTTGTCATAATTCATTCAGCCATTACAGCCGATTGGCTGCTTAGAAGAATTGCTACGCTTTTAGGCGTAAGAGACACAACAGGCGATAAACCCTCTCTTTTAACTCTCATTTATGAAAAGCTGAAGGAGATTTACGACCAGGGTAAAAAAACAGTTGTCCTTGTCGATGAGGCACAGATGCTTCAGACGAGAGAAATTATGGAAGAGTTCAGAGGACTTTTGAATCTGGAAGTCCCATCATCAAAGCTAATCACCTTTGTCTTTTTTGGACTCCTTGAAATCGAGGAACACCTTAGACTGGATGAACCCCTTAATCAAAGAGTTTCTACAAAATATATTCTTAAGCCTTTAAGTGCAGATTCTACAGAGTCTTATATTAAGCACCGACTGCATGTCGCCGGATCAAACAAGATGTTATTCTCAAAAGAAGCGGTAGAAAACATTTACAAATATTCAAAGGGGATCCCGAGATTAATCAACACACTTTGTGATAATGGACTTTTTGAAGGATTCCTCCTGAAGAAAGATCTGATTGGAGAATCTATCATTAATAATATAGCCAGAGATCTTCGCTTTGAACCCGCGGCACGGGCAGAATTCAAAGAGACTATTGCCCATTCGAAGGAGAAGATCGAACAAACTGAGGAACTTGACGACATAGATAATATCCTTGGCAAGCTGACTGAAAAGCAATAGAATTACAATTCTGCATCTCTTTCCTGAGCTTCTCTTCAGGAATATTTTTTATTTCAATCCCTTATCGATGGTTTTTTGTTATTAGCCATTGGCGATATTAGCTGTTTTTCAATATGTTAATCGGAAAAAAGGCGCTCTTTTCTCTAAGAAACTCAAATATTTTTATCAACCTCTATTCCGTTGTTAAAAAGATGAATGTAAATGTATATCTCGTCGGGGGTGGTCTGCGTGATTTGACAGAGCATTCAAGGTGGTCTGACATTGACTTTGCCGTTGAAAACTATTGTGAAGAGATTGCCAGGGAGTTTGCCCATAAAAGTAATGGTACATTTTTTTCTCTAGGTGCAGAACATAAATGCTACAGAGTCGTTGTCAATGAAAAGGATAAAATTGTAGAGCTTGACTTTACACCTTTCAGAGGCGTGACAATTGACGACGACCTGAAAAAGAGAGACTTTACCATTAATGCCATGGCTCTATCCATAGCGGCACTTTTTGAGGAGAAGGCCCCTGAAATTATAGATCTCTTTTGTGGCGTTAGCGACTTTAAACAAGGGGTGTTGAGATTAATCTCAGATGACGCCATAGATGAGGATCCTCTTCGAATGCTGAGAGGATTCAGATTGGCCGCTGCCTTTTCGCTTACTATTGATGATAAGCTTTTAAATTTGTTCGGCGACAAGCGAGCACTTTTGAAGCAAGTTTCTCCGGAAAGAATTAGAACAGAGCTTTTTAAAACACTGGCCTCCGACAGCTCAACACCGTATATAAAGCAGATGTTGTATGTTAATCTTCTGCAGCAAATCGTTCCTGAAATTGATTCATGGACGTGTCAAGACGAGAAAGATGATCTTCAGCTTGACCTGCTAACCCATTCCTTGAAAACACTGGAATATGTGGAATCTATTCTTCAGGAAGAATATAGTCTTTTTACTGCTTTTGCAGCTGAGATAAATGATCATCTTTCTCAGCAACTGGAATACGGCATAAACAGAAGATCGATGTTAAAGTTTGCTGCCTTCCTGCACGACTCGGGTAAACCCTGTTCACTGAGGACGGAGGGTTCAAAACTCAGCTTTTATGGCCATGATGAAGAGGGGGCAAAGATTAACAGCGACATCGCAAAGAGACTGAAAGTCGGAAAATCCGGCAGGCGAGTTCTATCTAATATCACTAAACATCACATGAGGGTGCTTCATCTGTCAAAGGTAGATAGCATTACGAAGCGGGCTATGGATCGATTTGTCAGAGATTGTGGCGATGAAACTCTTGAAATTCTTCTGCTGGCACTGGCAGACACATGGGCCACGAGGGATGAAAGAAAGCTCGAATATACCGATGTTGAAAGGACTATAGAGCGCCTGCTTGAGAGGTACTTCGAAAGTAAGGGAGAAGAAGTTCCCCAATTTTTAACAGGACGTGATGTTATGGATCTCCTGGGTATTGAGGAAGGGACTGAAGTTGGCAAGTATCTTGATCAACTGAGAGAAGAAGAGTTGGCGGGTAGGGTAGACAGCAGGGAGGATGCTGAAAAGTTT
>JADFVM010000005.1 GCA_015222555.1 Pseudomonadota bacterium | reverse complement strand
GAGATCTTCAAAGAGGCCGTCCTGGCCGCAGGCCGTACAAAGGTTGTTTGCGCAGGCGGGTCCAGCGATGATGTCGAGATTTTCCTCAAAAGACTCCATGATCAGATTCATATCAGCGGTGCTGCAGGTAATGCGACTGGTAGAAATATCCATCAGAAGTCTGATGAAGAGGCGATCCGGATGTGCAATGCCATTTATGCCATTACCGTAGATGGGGAAAGCCTGGAAGATGCTCTAAAGATCTATCATTCAAAATAGACAAATGAGGGACAGATATGACCACCGATGGAACCGATATCCACCTTGATCACGCTTAACGTGAGCTGCTTAACAAGCTCCTTGTTCGAATACAAGCTTTTGCGGTTCAGAACTTTTTTCAATCAAGGGCGAAGGATCTGAATTCTTGACCTGACAGGCAGAGAACAATAAGTGATGGATGAAAAATGTGTTTGTAACAAAGGGGATAGCCGACTTTATTAAAAGCGTTGGAGAAGAGATCCCCTGGCCAGCTCCATCGTACAGGACGGCCACGGAATGCTCCCCCTCCTTGCCGAATCACGCCGTGATTTCTTGAAGATAAAGGCAATCAATCTTGCCGTAGGTCTTCTAGTTGGCTTTACAGGTTTCATGTTACGAATATAAAGGACCTATTCAATGTAGTGAAAAACATCTTAGTGACTGAACGGGGTCGAACCGAGATAAGTAGCTGAATGACAAATGAAACTACAAAATGCTACGATCTATAAAAAGCCGGAGGCGGCCAGGCAGATTAGCTCCCGGTCATAAGTTTAATTGTTAAGGAGTACCGATATTGGAAACAGACCCACCTTCCGGAAATAAGCAGGACCTCTCTTCCGAATGGCTGCAGCTCCTGGTCGATTCTGCCCTGGACGGCATTGTTACCATGGATGCTTATGGAAGGATCATTGCATTCAATCCTGCCGCTGAAAAAATATTCGGCTATCGCAGGAGCGAGGTTATAGGCAAGAGAGTTTCTGAAAAGCTGATCCCCCGCGAGTGGCGCGCAGCCCACAAAAAAGGATTGGCAAACTTCCTGGCTACGGGAGAGAAGAAAATCATCGGTCGTCGTATAGAGGTTGAAGCAATGCGTTGTGGTGGCAGCACTTTTCCGGCGGAGATTGAAGTTATCTCGATAAGCCCAAGCAAGGAACCTGTATTCATTGCCTATATTCGTGATATATCGGAGCGTAAAGAGTGGGCCGAAGAACGGCTTCAATATGCCGAAAACATAAAACGTACACTTTTGCAGACCTTGTTGGCTGTGTCGAAGACTGTGGAGATCCGCGATCCCTACACAGCAGGACACCAGAGGCGGGTGGCTCATCTGGCTGCCTCAATGGCGCGAGCTATGGAATTGCCAGATGAACAGGTTGAAGGGATCTTCTTGGGGGCGCTCATCCATGATATCGGCAAGATCGCCGTGCCTGCAGAGATCCTCTCGCGGCCCGGAAAACTCCAGGAAGAGGATATCAACTACCTCAAGATACACTGTCACAAAGGGTACGAGATACTGAAACCTGTCGACTTTCCCTGGCCGATAGCCCAAATTGCGCTCCAGCATCACGAACACCTTGATGGCTCCGGCTATCCGCAGGGCCTGCAAGGTGGTGAAATTCTGCCGGAGGCACGCATTGTCTGTGTTGCCGATGTAGTGGATGCCATGACCTCCCACCGCCCTTACAGCCCGGCCATATCTTTGCAGGAGGCCCTGATTTCTCTCTCGGCAAAGGCGGGAAGTTGGTACGATACCGATGCCGTCGAAGCCTGTATGGAGCTTTTCAGAGGGGGCTATAGGATCGACGCAGCCAACCTGGAAGAGCTGGCCTGGCTGATTTCTCCCAAATGACAGATGTGCGCAGGAAAAAGAAATACAAGAAGACGAGGGTCATTGCTGTTTCGACTCTGATATATTGAGCAGTCATAGTGAAGGTTCGTCTATATTTTATCAGGAGGACAAAGGTGTAGGCATAAGAATTCCTTAGTCTGAATTGACATTTTGTCCTTTCGTAGTAAACTTGAGATAAAAACCACTCAAGGGGTGTGCCATGAAAAAAAAGAAGTCAAAAGAGTTGATAAGGACGGAACCGTCGAGGCTCCCATCAACCTTTGAGGAGATGGAGAGCTTGTTCGACCAAGCCTTCAGAAGGCCTTTTTCTCTCTTAGGTCATCCTTGGTGGACGAGGATCGGGTTCCCGGAGATGGAGGCGATGTCACCGTCTGTAGACATCTTCAGGGAGGGGAATAACGTGGTGGTAAAGGCGGAGATCCCGGGGATGACAAAAGAGGATATCAATGTGACGCTTACCGAGGACAAGATCACCATATCGGGAGAGAAGAAGAAGGAGGAGAAGGTCGAGAAAAAAGACTACTACAGGTATGAATCTTCCGAGGGCTCTTTCTGCCGAAGTTTCCACCTGCCCGAGGATGTCCAGACGGACAAGGCAAAGGCCAAATTCAAGAACGGCGTTCTTGAGATAAAGATTCCCATGACGGAAGAGGCGAAGAAGAGAGAGAAAAAGGTAGTGATTGAATAGTTGAAAAAAAGCTGTACTAGATAGTGTGAGATAGAACAAGACAGATTGAGACCTAATATAAGTAGTTAAATCTTTCAGATTGTTAAGTAGGTCGCAGGGAACTGTGACAATTTCTTAGAGGGAGGTGGTGTGTCCATGAACCTGAAAGTATTTCGATTAAACGAGAACAGGTATTTGGAAACCACCTCCGCCATCCTCTGCCAGATAATCGACCGATTGATCGATGAAAACCTGGCACATACATTGGAGTCACAACGCACCATTGAGTTACTCGAAGAAGCTGTCGATCAAGAGACATATCCATTGCCGACCGATCAAATACTGGCCTTTAAACGCCGGATTGCTCGTCTTGCAATTACTTTTGAAGAGCAGCATTATTGCATTACTGCCCTGCAAGCAGTCGAGTCCGTGGTTTTTGACATTACGGATTTACGAGAGTATTTCCGCGATTCTCTGGCCCACCTGGAGTATGTTCTTCGCTCGATTGGCCGACAGAAATCTCTCATGTCCGCACTTCACCAGCATAATTTGCTCACCTTACAGGACAAGACCAATAAGCGTCTCAGGCTTCTCACGGTAATTTCTGCGGTTTTTATGCCACTTACATTAATCGCCGGCATTTATGGCATGAACTTTCGATACATGCCGGAACTTGCATGGCCCTATGGGTATCCTCTTGTTATTATTGTAATGCTTCTGATTGCAAGTGTTTTGATTTGGGCTTTCTATCGGAAAGGTTGCTTCAAGTAAATCAAGCATGAACAAAGGATTATTACACTAACGGATCATATGACCGAACAAAAAAAATCCAACGAAGGTACTGTAGTATCTGTCCGGGGCAGCGTTTTAGACGTCCGTTTTCCTGGAAAGCTCCCTTCGCTTTATAGCGAGCTCAGGGCCGGTGATAATGGTGATATCGTCATAGAAGTATTAACACAGCTCAATTCCGAAACGGTACGGGGAATTGCATTAGCGCCGACACGGGGATTGTCACGCGGGTCGATTGTGATAAACCAGGACCGGCCGCTTAATGTCCCTGTGGGAAATGAGTTGCTGGGCAGGATGTTCAATGTCTTTGGGGAAACGATTGATAACGGGGAAACAATTGACGGTGCAGAGAGGCGATCGATTCACCAGCCGTCTGTAGATTTAACGCGGCGGGCAACGTCGTCGGATATTTTTATAACGGGCATCAAGGCCATCGATGTTATTGCGCCTCTTGAGAAGGGCGGAAAGGCCGGACTTTTCGGCGGCGCAGGTGTTGGCAAGACTGTTTTGATTACGGAAATCATCCATAACATGGCGGGCCTTCATGAAGGGGTGAGTCTTTTCTGCGGCATTGGCGAGCGGTGCCGCGAAGCTGAGGAGCTTTACAACGAAATGCGGGAGGCCGGGGTATTGAAAAATGCCGTTTTGGTCTTTGGCCAGATGAACGAACCGCCCGGGGCGAGATTCCGTGTGGGGCATGCGGCGCTGACCATGGCGGAGTATTTCAGAGACGATGCAAAGCAGGACGTGCTTCTCCTCATAGACAACATTTTCCGTTTTATACAGGCAGGAGCGGAAGTGTCGGGGCTTTTGGGACAGATCCCTTCCCGCGTCGGATATCAACCGACGCTCGGGACAGAGCTGTCCGAGCTTGAAGAAAGGATCTGCAACACAAAAACAGGGGCGATCACGTCGGTTCAGGCTGTATACGTGCCTGCAGATGATTTTACCGATCCATCGGCGGTACACACGTTCAGCCATCTCTCCGCCTCCATCGTACTTTCCCGCAAGAGGTCAAGCGAAGGGCTCTATCCCGCCATTGATACTCTCGCTTCAAGCTCGGCCATGCTGATGCCTCACATCGTCGGTAACAGACACTACCGGGTTGCGCGGGAAATTCGAAAGACCCTGGCCCATTACGAGGACCTCAAAGATATCATCGCCATGCTCGGGCTGGAAGAGCTCTCCCGGGAAGATCGAAATATCGTCGACAGGGCGCGCAGGCTTGAACGCTTTTTAACCCAGCCGTTTTTCACTACGGAACAATTTACCGGACACGAAGGAAGGATGGTTGGGCTTGAAGATGCAATCGATGGGTGTGAACGTATATTGAATGACGAGTATCTTGATTATCCGGAGAGGTCTCTTTACATGATCGGAAAGGTTGATGAGGCAAGAAAATGATGAAGCTCAAGGTTTTATTGCCAACGGAAGTTCTCATTGATGAAGAGGTCGGCAAGGTTATTGTCGAGGCGGGAAACGGTTCTTTCTGCCTGCAGCCCCGCCATATCGACTTCGTGGCCGCCCTTGTGCCGGGGCTTTTATTATTTGAATCGGCCCAGGGGCGTGAAGAGTTTCTGGCCGTCGACGAAGGGATACTGGTAAAGTGCGGCCCCGAGGTGCTGGTTTCCACGGGAAATGCGGTACGGGGACCTGATCTCGGGAAGTTGAGGAAAACCGTTGAAAAGCAATTTCGTGTTCTTGACGACCGTCAGAAGAAGGCCCGGGCTGCTGCTGCAAAGCTGGAATCGAATCTTGTCCGAAAGTTTATAGAACTGGGTGAACGTAAATATGAATGATGGAGATAATAAGCAGACGCCCAATGTGCAGGATGAGTTCAGCAGGAAAGTAGGCGAGAAAGAGGTCCGTAAAATGAAGGCCCGCAGGGAGGAAGGGCAAAATGCCTGGTTTGGTCTGGGCATGTTCGGTCTCGTGGGATGGTCCGTGGCGATTCCCACGCTCATCGGCATAGCCGTCGGAGTCTGGATTGACGGCAAATGGCCGAGCCCTTTTTCGTGGACCCTTATGCTTCTTGCTGCAGGCGCGGTCCTCGGCTGCCTGAATGCCTGGCATTGGGTGAAAAAGGAGAGCAGAGGTGGTTGATATTAACATGACAGGCAAATTTCTACATTACATCCTGTCCTTTATACTCGGTGTGGGGTTGGGAACAGTGTACTACACGGCTCTATGGTGGACTGTGCGTGCGCTTCCTGCCGCAGGTAATCCTGCCCTGTTAAGCCTGGGCAGCTTTTTTGTAAGGATGATAGTGGTTTTGTCCGGCTTCTATCTTGTTTTGGACAGCAGTTGGGAAAGGCTGCTCTTTTGTCTGATTGGATTTTTCCTGGCGCGGTCTGTCCTGATTCGCCGTTTGGGGCCGGAAAGAAGGGTTCAAAATTCAGCTCGAAAGGGGGTGTGACGGATGGAAATTAGTCCTGATGCGATTGTATTCTGGCGGTGGGGGGTTGTAAGCCTGAATGCAACTATCCTGTTTACATGGATTGTCATGGCCCTTATGGCCGCAGTTTCATGGTTGGTGACGCGGAAGTTGGCCGAGGGGACGAAGCTCACCCGCTGGCAGAATCTTCTCGAAGTGCTGGTGACGGGAATAGAGGGCCAGATCCGGGACGTCAGTCACCAGGAGCCGCGTCTGTTCCTTCCTTTCGTAGGCACCCTCTTTTTATTCATTGCTCTGTCCAATCTGCTCAGCATTGTGCCGGGTTATCTGCCACCTACAGGCTCTCTGTCTACGACCACATCACTTGCCCTTTCCGTTTTTATTGCAGTCCCCTTCTTCGGTTTTTCAAAACAGGGAGGCAAAGGCTACTTACGACATTACATAACACCTTCAATATTTATGCTGCCCTTCAATATCATGGGAGAGCTTTCCCGCACCGTTGCGCTGGCCGTTCGTCTATTCGGAAATGTGATGAGCGGTACAATGATTGTGGCAATTCTTCTTTCAATAGTACCGCTTCTTTTCCCTGTCGTGATGCAGCTACTCGGGTTATTGGTCGGACTGATACAGGCATACATTTTTGCCGTCCTTGCCATGGTCTATGTCGCTTCGGCAACACAGACATACCACGAAAAAGAACTCGAAAAAAATAAAAAAGGAGACAAATAATATGGATAATATCAGTCTTATTGCAATGGTATCGATTTTTACAGCCGGAATAACAATTGCCATCGGTTCAGTCGGGCCTGCACTGGGTGAGGCCCGCGCAGTGGCGCAGGCGCTTAGCGCCATTGCCCAGCAGCCGGATGAAGCCAATACCATCACCCGGACGCTTTTTGTCAGCCTGGCAATGATTGAATCGACAGCCATCTACTGTTTTGTGGTAACGATGATTTTAATATTTGCCAATCCTTTCTGGAATTATGTAGTGAGTCAAGGGGGAGGGTAATCCATGCTTATTGACTGGTTTACCGTATTTGCTCAAATCGTCAATTTCCTGATCCTTATCTGGCTCCTCAACAAGTTCCTCTACGGGCCGATCATCGCCGCAATGGACAGGCGTGAGGAGAAAATCGCATTGAGATTACAGGAGGCCGGGCAGAAGGGGGATGAAGCTGCAAAAGAGATGGCGCTATACCGGCAAAAAAATGAAGAGATTACGAAGAGGAGAGAGGAAATGCTCTCTCAGGCCAGGGAAGACGCTGAAAGGCTTCGAAAAGAGCTGGCGGGTAAGGCCCGTGAGGAAGTAGGTGAAGTAAGGAAGAGGTGGCATGAGGCGATCAAACAAGAGAAAGATTCTTTCCTTAAAGAGCTGAAAAAACGTGCAGGCAAGCAGGTCTATGCCATTGCACGCCGGGCATTGACCGATCTTTCCGATTCCGACCTGGAAAGGCGCATCACCTCTGTCTTTATAAAACAGATCGAAGGGCTCGATAAAGGAAGACGCAGGAAGCTTGCCGATGCTATCCGGCAATCGGGCCAAACCGTCATCATATCAAGCGCCTCCCAGCTTGACATGAATGTAAAACAGCAGATAACACGGACAGTTCATGATCATCTCCTTACCAGCATCGACGTCCATTACGAAACGTCCCCCCATATCCTTTGCGGAATCGAGCTTAAAGCTTCAGGTTATGTTCTCGGCTGGAACCTTGGTGAGTATCTTAAGACTCTGGAAGAGGAGTTGAGCAGGGCGTTGGAAAAGGAATCAGCGGAAAAATAAGGAGCAGGCGTAACATTGGATAAAAAGTCGGATCAACTTAAAGTCTTTCTTGATGACACCTTTTCTCTCTTTAACGGCGTCTTGAAAGAGCATGAAACCAGGCTCACGATGCGGGAGGTGGGGACGGTAAAGTACGTCGGGAGGGGCATTGCACGTGTCGATGGCCTGATGGGGGTGAAGTCGGAGGAGCTTGTTAGTTTTCCGGGAAATATTATGGGAATGGTATTCAACCTCGACCCCGAAGAGGTTGGTGTCATTTTGTTCTCAGAGGGTGAAGAACTAAAAGCCGGGAGTGAAGTTAGCCGTACCGGGCGGGTCATGGATGTGCCTGTCGGCGAAGCGTTACTCGGCCGTGTTCTGGATGCGATGGGTCGTCCATTGGACAACCTCGGTCCGCTGCGCACCGCCGGACGGCTCCCCATAGAAAGAGAGGCCCCCGGCATTTTAGAACGCTTCCCGGTCACGGTGCCCCTTCAAACGGGGATAAAGGTTATAGATGCATTGATCCCTTTAGGAAGGGGCCAGCGAGAACTTATCCTCGGTGACCGTCAGACTGGTAAGACGGCAGTGGCGCTGGATACCATTATCAACCAGAAGGATAAAGATGTGTTATGTGTCTATTGTGCCATCGGACAGCGAAGTTCTTCTGTGGCAAAACTTATTGAAGAACTGCACAAACATGACGCCATGGATTACACCATCGTCGTTGTCGCCGCCGGGGAGGACCCTCCTGGAATGAAATTCATCACCCCCTATGCGGCAACAACCATGGCAGAATATTTTATGGAAAAGGGAAGAGACGTTCTCATCATATATGATGATTTGACCCACCACGCAAGGGCCTACCGTGAACTGAGTCTTCTCCTGCGCCGTCCGCCTGGCAGAGAGGCCTTTCCCGGTGATATCTTTTATATCCATTCCCGTCTCCTCGAGCGCTCTACCCATCTGCATGAAGAACTTGGCGGAGGTTCGTTAACGGCCCTTCCCATTATCGAAACGGAGGCCCAGAATGTTTCCGCTTACATTCCTACGAACCTGATCTCCATTACCGACGGCCAGATATACCTGTCTCCGGAGCTTTTTCAGAAAGGGATCCTGCCTGCAGTGGATGTGGGAAGATCAGTCTCCAGGGTCGGTGGAAAGACCCAGCTTCCGGCCTACCGGGCAGTGGCCGGGAGCTTGCGGCTTTCCTATTCACAGTTCGAGGAGCTCGAAAAGTTTGCCCGCTTCAGCACGAGGCTCGATGAACAGACTCGCAAGACCCTCGAGAGGGGACGGCGGGTCCGCGAGATTCTCAAACAGCCACAGTACCGCACCATGCCTGTCTCGGAGCAGATCGCTGTTTTGCTGGCCGTCATCGAAGGGATATTTGATGAACTTCCCATAGATGCCGTTGCCGAGGGGGAAAGCGCGATTTCCGCTGCTGTAACAAGCAGGTTGATGGACCTATGCCGAAAAATAGAAGCGGGTAAAGAACTCGTCAATGATGACCGGTTTTCACTGATAACGGCGGCCAGAAGCGCTGTCGGTGAAAAGGGGGAAAGTCTCTAAATGAAGACCATTGAGTCGCTCAGAAAAAATATCAAAAGCGCGGAAGATCTGCGCGCCATTGTGAAAACGATGAAAACCCTTGCAGCAGTGAATATCCGTCATTACGAGAAAGCTGTTGAATCGGTCTCCAATTATTACCGTACGATCGAGCTCGGCCTTCAGGTTGTACTGCAAAGAGGTCCCGCCCAACTGCGGCCGCTTTCAAAGGATAAAGGCAAGGGCGTCTGCGCCGTTATTTTCGGCTCCGACCAGGGACTTTGCGGGGGCTTTAATGATCATATTGTATCTCATGCTTTTGAAGTCATGTATGAACGTGAAGCTATTCGGGAACAAAAGTTAGTGGTCTGTGTGGGCTCAAGGGCAGCTGTGCTTCTTGATAAGGAAGGGCATCCTGCCCACGAACTTTACCCGGTTCCAGGCTCACTTGCCGGTGTGACCCCGCTAATACAGGAAATCGTTTTGAAGATAGAGGGTTGGCAGAGGGAGGGAAGGATCGATACGGTTCTCCTTTTTCACAACAAACCGGTCTCAAGCGTAGCCTACGAACCTCATACGGTGCACCTTTTACCTCTTGCAGATGAGTGGTTTGAGAGTATAGCCGGGAAAAAGTGGCCAACTCGTATGCTGCCGACTTTTACCATGGATCGGGCCAAGCTCTTTTCATCGCTAATTTTCCAGTACGGCTTTGTCTCCTTGTACCGCGCCTTTGTCGAGTCAATAGCAAGTGAAAATACCGCCCGTCTTACCTCTATGCAGTCAGCCGAGAAAAATATCGAGGAACGGCTGGAGGAAATTTATACGCAATATCGACAACAGCGACAGGATTCTATTACCGCCGAACTACTCGATATTGTGTCCGGCTTTGAGGCATTGCGAGATGATAAAGAGGTGATGTGATTATTTTACAAAGGTTGTGAAGATGTGGAAAAATTCGTAACAAGCGACCGTAAGAATCGTTTCTTGACAATTAACAGCGGTAATAGGAAAAGGGGACGCAACCTTTTCCCTCCACTTTGCCGAATCGCGCCGTGATTTTTTGAAGATAAAGGCAATCAATCTGATTGTCGGGCTCCTGGTGGGGCTGACAGGATATCTGTTCGGGTTGTAAAATTTGTGAGATTTCCAGAGGATAGGGTTGAACTGGTACCAGATAAAAACAGAAGAAGTCCTGGCCGCATTAAAGACGGATGCCCATGGTTTAAGCAGTGAAGAGGCTGTCAGGCGTGTTGCCGAGTATGGCCCAAACAGGCTTGCCGAAGAGGAGAGAATAAAACGCCTCAAGATCATCCTCCATCAATTTACAAGTCCCCTTATCTATATCCTCCT
>JADFVM010000293.1 GCA_015222555.1 Pseudomonadota bacterium | reverse complement strand
GTATGGGGAAGGGCAGCGTGATTACCGATCCATGCAAGACATGTCGCGGACAGGGCAAAACGGAAACAACGAAAACTCTTTCCATTAACGTCCCTCCCGGCGTCGAAACAGGCACGCGGCTTAAACTGGTGGGTGAGGGTGAACTGGGGGGTGCAGGTGCACAGCCAGGGGATCTTTATGTTGTTATCAATGTCAGTGCTCACCCGTTTTTTGCGCGGGAAGGTCGGGAGATTGTTTGTGAGGTGCCTATCAGTTTCGTTCAAGCCGCTGTGGGCGATGAAATAGAAGTTCCCACCCTTGAGGGTAAGGTGAATATGAAAATACCAAGCGGGACGCAGCCGGGAAAAGTACTTAGGCTGAAGGGAAAAGGCTTTCCTGAATTGGGTCGATATGGAAGGGGTGACCAGCATGTTATTATAAAAGTGGAGGTGCCCTCCTCTCTTTCTGCAAAACAAAAAGAGCTATTGAAAGAGTTTGACAAAGAATGTGATGAATCGGCGCATCCCATGCGTAGAGGTTTCTTTGATAAATTAAAAGAGCTTTTCGGTTGATTTTTTAATAGAAAACAATAGAATGGTGAAGTTTTATAAACTTCATTGTCTGGTAGGGCGGCAAAAAAGTCATGACCTCTTTCTTCCCTTCAAGGGAAAAACAATCCCCTCAAGAAAAGAGAGCATCTTGCAGGGATCTTTGCCGGGAATATCTTTTTGCAAAGAGGCATGTGAAAGGTTTTTATCGCCTGTCAAATCTATTTATTAATAAGATCACTTCAACCGCTAGTCTGTCACAGCATAACTCCGGTCTGGTCAAACTTCTGGGACACAACATCATCATTCTACTGACGGTGGGCATTTGTAGTCCCAGCCACGCGGCCCTGACTCTTGCAGGAAAGTTAAATATCAATGAGGCAACAAAGGATGAACTTCTCCTTTTGCCTGACGTGGATCGGACAAAATCGGCAGCCATCTGTTCCTATCGAGAAAAAGTTGGTATAATAAAGAACATTCAATCTCTGGCCGGGATTAAAGAAATAGATGGAGAAACGCTTCAGCAAATTACGCCTTATCTAAAATCAGCAGGCAAGAGTGACCTGTCAATTGTTGATATTAATTCAAACAGTAGCAACGAGATTATATTAACTCCTAACAGGTCGGTAGAGGTTGACCTCTTAGAGAACAAGCACTATTATGTTGCCTTACTTGACGCAATCAGGACTGCTGAAAAAGAGATTGTCCTTTCCATGTTTCTTTTTAAAACATCAAATTATCCCTCAAGCAGGGCAAATATATTAATGGAGTCCTTGGTCATGGCTGCCGGCAAAGGCGTGGATGTTTTTGTAATACTGGAAAGAGGGGCGGATGGGAAGAACAGTATCACAAAAACGAACAGAAAAACCTCTAAACGTCTCATTAAGGGTGGTGTAAAAGTTATATTTGACGAGCCGAAGCGAACAACACACACAAAAGTTGTCGTCATTGACAGAAAAAGTGTGTTTCTTGGAAGTCACAATTTTACATCATCGGCACTAAGGCATAACAATGAACTTTCAGTAAAGATCAGATCAAATGAATTTGCCAGTGATGTGTTAGCCTATATTGAAAAGTTGAAGTCTAAATAGACTGTTGAATACTTAAGTCAAAAAGGAAACCATGGAAATGAATAAGGGAATTATCAAAATAACGGCTTCCATTCTACTGCTGGGTTGCTGCCTCATGGCCTGTGCCCCGAAAGTTTATGTGACCAAGGACGAGTCCGACAGGATTGCGAAGGAATTAGAGATCGATGAGAGGAAGATCAGAGATAGCTTTGCAGAGGCGGAAAAGGCATTTAATGATGGCGAGACTGATCGGGCAATGGAGACGTTTGCCGCCTTTGTAAGCAAATATCCAGAGGCAGATCTGGCTGATGATGCTTATTTTAGAATGGGTGAGATCTTTATAAAAAATGATGATGTTGATAGCGCCGTCAAAAGTTTTGAAAAGGTAGTGACAGATTATGTTGGCAGTGATGTTTTTGTGGAAGCGAAATACAGGCT
The DNA here is from genome assembly GCA_015222555.1 of Pseudomonadota bacterium. GTDB lineage: Bacteria > Desulfobacterota > JADFVX01 > JADFVX01 > JADFVX01 > JADFVM01. The sequence continues at coordinate 1,839 of JADFVM010000293.1, read as the reverse complement.
CGCCCTGGCCTATTTTAAAAGAGGTGACTACAATGATGCGATCCAGTCTTTAAAAAGTCTCCTTGAAAATTCATTGGATAAGCGAAGAAAAGTGGCTGTTCTTTCAACCATTGCCGATGCTCATCTTAATCTGGGCATGAATATGGATGCCCTGAAGGGCTATGAAGATGCACTTGAAGAGAAACCTGAAGAGGAGATAGAAAAGAAGATAAAGAAGAGGGTGGCATCTATCATTGAAAACAGACTTGGAAAAGAAGAACTGAATCAGGTGCCGGTACTTTATAGGGGAAGTTATGTCGGAGAATATGGTTCATATGCTCTTATTGAAGGACTGGTTGATGAAGGTAACTATGAAGAAGGAAAAAAGGAAATAAATAAATTCCTGAGTGAAACCGATAGAGATGAGATGAAGATCAAGGGGAATGACCTGCTTCAGGTCATCGTTCAGCGCATGGATGTGCAAGCTAATACCGTTGGCTGTATTCTTCCTCTTTCCGGCAATTATGAGGCCTACGGGAAAAAGGTTTTAAGGGGAGTACAGCTTGCCGCCGGTGTCTTCGGTCAGAGTCAGGGCCTGCCAATCAACCTGATTATTAAGGATTCGATGGGTGATCCTGAAGTCGCAGTCCAGGCGGTCAATGAGCTGGTAACAGAAGATAGGGTTGTTGCCATTATTGGCCCCCTTATCAGCAGTGTGGCAGAAGCTTCCGCCTTAAAGGCACAGGAACTGGGTGTGCCCATGATCGCACTGAGTAAAAAGTTCGGCATCCCCGAGACGGGGGATTATGTCTTCAGGAATTTTCTTACCAACAGGCATCAGACAAAAAGCCTGGCAAAATATGTTGTCAATAGACTTGGAATAAAGAAGTTTGCAATCTTATATCCCAGAGATTCCTATGGTGAGGAGTTGATGAATCTTTTCTGGAATGATATCAACCTTCTTGGTGGCGAGATTGTTGGTATTGAAGGATATGAATCCGGGCAGAATGATTTTGGCAAGGAGATTAAGCGACTTGTCGGTATGGATAAAGTTAATGCCAGGCAAGAAGAGGAGAAGCCTGAAGAAGAAAGGCTGAAACCGGTTATCGATTTTGACGCCATTTTTATACCGGACAGTTATGAAAAGGCCGGTCTCATTGCACCTCATCTTGCCTATAATGATGTGGAGGGAATCAGGCTTCTGGGTACCAACAGCTGGAATTCTCCAAAGTTGATCAGCATCGGAGAAGGCTATGTGGAAGACGCCATTTTCCCCAGTGGTTTTTACCCCGGCAGCATGAGGGAAAGTACCCTTACATTCAACACAAGTTTTGAATCCTCCTTCGGGGAAAAGCCTGATATCCTGGAGGCGATGGCCTATGATGCCACCAGGATGGTTGTCGATATCATCAAGACGGATAAGGCAAGATCGCGTATTGAAATGAGGAATAGTCTGTTTATGCTTGAAACCTTCGACGGAGCAACGGGAATGACTACGGTAACAGAATCAGGAGATGTTGATAAAATTATCTTCATTCTTACTGTTAAAAAAGGTGAAATTGTTGAGGTTGAAGATGCTCAAGCCCTTCATGATGCAAGTGCTCTGAAGACTGAAGAAACCCCTCTCATTCAATGATGGTACTGACATGAATAGTCAAAACAAGTCTGTTTTTTAGATGGTTTTTTGTCTTAATCCTCGCCTTCTTTTTAATCGCTTGGGGTTAAATTCCCTGCAGCTTGCTCTGTCATTCTCGTACCGCATGCGGCATAAACTTCACGGGAATCCAGCCCTATTGTAAACCTGGATTCCGGGTCATGCCCGGAATGACAAGCAAATACCCCGTCAGCTTGCTGCGGGGT
>JADFVM010000292.1 GCA_015222555.1 Pseudomonadota bacterium | reverse complement strand
CCAAGGATCTGGATGCCCCCGTATCAAGTACGGGGCGGGCTTATCAAGTCCGGCATGACAGATTATTCGAGGTACCCTTAATTTCCAAGAATAGGTTTCTTTATAGGGAAAAAGAGGGACTTCAAATTAAGTTAAGATTTTGAACTTTGATTGACAGGGGGAAGGGAATACTTTGCAGGGATAATTAAGCCCCCGCAGCTTGCTGCGGGGGCTTATATTCGAAATGAAATGACGTCTTTTCTATTACTTATCTTTATTCGGCCTTGGCCTCTTGTTGGCCTGAAGGCCCTTCTTTCTCATTCTTATCGACTCCGGTGTGACTTCAACTAGCTCGTCTTCCTTGATGAACTCTATTGCTTCTTCCAGGCTGAGCATCTTTGGTGGAATAAGCTGCAAGCTCTCATCAGAGCCTGAAGCACGCATGTTTGTCAGCTTCTTTTCCTTGATGACATTGACATCCATGTCGCTTTCCCTCGCATTTTCACCGACGATCATCCCTTCATAAACTTGGGTGTTTTCTCTAACGAACAGCGTTCCTCTGGGTTGAAGGTTAAAAAGCGCATAAGGTGTTGTCTTTCCCTGCCTGTCTGCCACAAGAACACCCGTATTTCTCTGCGTCATAAAGCCATGCCAAGGCTCATAACCGTCAAATAGATGATTTAAGAGGCCCGTTCCCCTCGTATCAGTTAAAAACTGCGACCTGAAGCCGATGAGCCCTCTCGAAGGCACTCTGAATTCAAGACGAACTCTCCCGTGACCGTTGTTCTGCATTTTTGTCATTTTTCCCTTGTTGGTCCCTACATGCTGAGTCACGGCACCCACATACTCTTCCGGCACATCGATGACGAGCATCTCCATGGGCTCATGTAAAACGCCGTTAATCTCTTTTGTAATGGTCTCTGGTTTTGAAACGGACAGTTCATAACCCTCCCGTCTCATCATTTCAATGAGAATGGCGAGCTGGAGTTCCCCGCGCCCCATGACTTTAAAGGAATCTGTTGCCTCATCCAGATCAACCTTGATGGCGACGTTATAAAGCAGTTCTTTTTCAAGCCGTTCTCTTAAGTTTCTGGAAGTAACAAATTTCCCGTCCTTTCCGGCAAAGGGTGATGTATTAACGGAGAATACCATGGAAATTGTTGGCTCATCCACCGTAATTCTGGGGAGAGGAATGGGATTATCAATATCACTAAGGGTATCACCGATATTGATCCCTTCGATCCCTGCAAGTGAAATGATCTCGCCGGCAAAGGCTTCTTTCACCTCTGACCGCTCAAGCCCTTTAAATACATAAAGTGATGTGATTTTCTTCTTGATCGGCTCACCCTTGCTGTTGATCATGGCCACCTGGTCGCCCACTTTTACGGTACCTGAAAAGATCCTGCCTATGGCAATCCTTCCGACATAATCATCATAATCAATATTGGTAATAAGCACTTGAAGGATTGCGTCCTTGTCGCCTTCCGGTCCCGGAATGGTGTTAACAATGAGATCAAAAAGGGGCCTAAGGTTGTCAGATTGTTCTTCAGGGTTGAGTTTTGCGATTCCATCTCTGGCTATGGTGTAAACGATTGGGAATTCCAGCTGATCTTCATCGGCATCGAGATCGATAAAAACATCGTAGACCTCATTTAAAACCTCCTGGATTCTTGAGTCAGGACGGTCAATCTTGTTGATAACCAGGATGGGCGTCAATTTCAATTCCAGCGCTTTTTGAAGAACAAAGCGGGTCTGGGGCAGGGGGCCTTCTGAAGCATCGACAAGCAGCAGAACGCCATCGGCCATCTTTAACGTTCTTTCCACCTCACCGCCAAAATCGGCATGGCCGGGCGTATCTACAATATTGATCTTTACGCCGTTATACTCTATAGACGTACTCTTGGCCATGATGGTAATGCCCCGCTCTCTTTCAAGATCAATGTTATCCATTACTCTTTCCTGAACAGTCTCATTGTCTCTGTAGGTGCCGGCCTGTTTAAGCAT
>JADFVM010000291.1 GCA_015222555.1 Pseudomonadota bacterium | reverse complement strand
CCGACGATGACTGCATAGGTAAAGGATTCGAGGAACTCGGCATTTTTGTAGCCTTGATCAGCAAGGTGAAAGGCAAACAGTGAAGACATCGAAGCGGCAACAATGCCACGCGGTGCAATCCAGCTGAGAAAGAGTTTGTCTTTGAAGGAGATGGAGCTTTTCAGTGTGGAGACAAAAATATTCAGGGGCCTTACTACAAACATGACAACAACTACAACTCCAATGAGGGCAGTGCCATAAGTGAGAAATTTGGACATGACCAGGTTGGCTGCCAGCAGGACAAAAAGAAGACCGATGAGGAAATCCCTCAACTCCACCTTATAGGCAATGATGCGATCCAGCTGAGGGGTATCTTTATAGCCGAGCCAGAAGCCGGCAATGGTGACGCTTAATAAGCCGCTTTCGCTGATAAGACTGTCTGCGACGGCGAAGGTGACCATGGCTGACGCAAGGGCAAATATATTAAGCCGTTCTTCAGGAATCCAGTTACGCTTCAGTAATTCGTAAATTCCCATCCCGAAGACAAGGCCGATAACGGTGCCCACAAGAAAGCGTGAAAAAAAGTTAAAATAAACCTCCTGAGTACCTGCACTTAAAATCCATTCATAGCAGAGCAGGGCGATGAAAACACCGATGGGATCGATTAGCACCCCTTCCCAGTAGAGAATATCATGAAGACTTTTTTTGACCCTGATCCGCTGTAAGAGAGGACCGATGACAGTTGGACCGGTGACGATAATAAGACTGCCTGCAAGAAGGCAGAGTGACCAGTTGAAATCGAAGATAAGTCTGATGGCAATAGTACTGAGGCCCCATGTAACAAAAATCCCCCGCGTCAATACGCCCACAATTTCCGTCGAAACCTGACGATAACCTTTGACGTCGAGGGTGAGGCCGCCTTCAAAGAGAATGATTCCAACGGCAAGAGAGATAATGGTGTTGAGACCGTTGCCCAAATTGGAGGGATTAACGATACCAAGAAACTCGGGGCCTACCAGTATGCCGCCGATCAATAATACAATAACTGCGGAAATCTTTAAACGCTGCGCTATGAGTAAAAGAATGACACCGATGGCTGCTGCAGAAACAAAAGTGGTAAGAAGGTGGTGAGAGGTCATGAAAGATTCCCCGAATATGCAAGATAAATTAGTCTGATCTCAAATCAAGCTGTAATATAGTTTATAAGATCTGTAAAAGCAAATAAAGTAGCTAAATCAGATAAAAACGAAGGAAAGCAAATCTGTAAAATAATATCGGGGCCTGTTGAAAAGGCCGGCATATTGTCTTTGTGAACCCCGCCATTGACGGGACGATGCAATCTCGACCTGAATAAAAAAAGGCGTCACTATTGTTATGATATTTTTCAAGAAACTAACATAACTCCCCCAACCCCTCTTAACTTAAGAGGGGGAGACATGACTCCTCCCCTTGGGATAAGGGGAGGTTGGGAGGGGTTACTTTGAAAATATCCATTAGGTTATGGTTTTAGTTAGGCACAATAATAGAAAAATGCCGCTGAATTATGTAATCTTTACAGCCATGACGAAGAGAATTTTTTCCAACTTCCCTGGGGCTATTTTTACACATACTGCCCCGCTGCATACCCGGATGCCCAGGCCCATTGCAGATTGTAACCGCCCAGATGGCCTGTCATGTCAAGCACCTCTCCAAGAAAAAAGAGCCCTTTGATTTTTGTCGATTCCATGGTTTTCGATGACAGTTCTCTGGTATCCACACCGCCGAGGGTCACTTCGGCAAAGTCGTAACCTGCGCTGCATGCAGGTTTGAATTTCCATTGTGAATATTTAGACGATATGTTTTTTAGCTCTTTGTCCGGAATTTCTCCAATGGGCCTGTTGTTGAACCAGAGGCTGGCAGTGACGTCTATAAAACGCCGGGGCAATATCCAGGTGAGGATGGTTTTCAGTAATTTTTTAGGATGCTTCAACTTTTGATCAGTCAAATATTGAAGAAGATCCAGTTCAGGCAGGACGTTGATTTCTATTTCCTTACCTTTCCCCCAGTAGTTGGAGATTTGTAATATAGATGGGCCACTCAGGCCTTTATGCGTAAAAAGAATGTTTTCCCTGAAGCTTTGTTTGCCCAATGAGACCTCTGCTTTGATGGTAATACCTGCAAGGCTTTTGAACCGTTTCATATCATCATTTGAATAGTGTAAAGGAACAAGGCCCGGATCTGTTTTAATTACTTTTAATCCGAATTGACGGGCAATGCCATATCCCAGAGGGGTTGCACCTGTTTTGCTATAGGACAGACCTCCTGTGGCGATGACCAGTGAGTCTGCAGTATAGCTGCCCAGGTCGGTTTCAATCTGAAAAACCTTTTTTTCTCCAACCTTAAGAATATTACAGCCCCTATGAATCGTAACACCTGCCTCCTCACATTCTTTCAGAAGCATGGCTAAAATATCTTTTGCCGAGTTGTCACAAAATAGCTGTCCGTGATCCTCTTCATGGTAGCGAATGTTATGCTTTTGGAGTAGGGCTATGAAATCAGAAGGTCTGTAGCGTTTTAAGGCTGAAATCGCAAAGCGGGGATTTTCAGAAAGATAGTAGTCAGCGGTGACGTTTCTATTTGTGAAGTTGCATCGGCCGCCGCCGGAGATGGCCAGTTTTTTCCCTATTTTGTCGGCATGATCGATGATGAGGACATTGCGGCCTCGTTTGCCGGCCTCAATGGCGCACATGAGGCCGGAGGGGCCGGCGCCTATGATTATGACGTTGTAATGTTTCATTCACATGTTGATGCTTCTAAAATTGTTCTGATTTATTTAATTACATGGGGTTTAATCCCTTGCCGTTTACCGTGTCTTGTCATTCCCGCAAAGGCGGGAATCCAGCTCTTTGTAAATCTGGATTTCCTTGTATCAGGTACGGGGCAGGCTTATCAAGCGCAGAGTTACAAGGCTTTGTGGTTAGGATTCTTACTTTTCTTTTGCGGACAAAGAAAAGTAAGAAAAGAAAGGCCGCCCAAGCCCGGATAAACCGGATAAATGCCTTCACTCGGCTGCGTTTTAACGAGAAGGCGAGGCAAGGACTTTCACGGATAAACCAAAGCCACATCCTCAGAAAAATCAGAATGACTCTTCCTTATGAAGAAGCGCTTTTTCCCGCTCATATTCATCGGAGGCGATGCCGATCTCTTCATAGAGGGCACCTATCTTGCGTTGGATCTGTTGGGCCGATTTGGAATGTAAGGCGATAGCCTCACTGTCTTTTTCTTGTGATGCTATAATTAAGGCTTCATTGGAAGTCGAAAGCTCAATTTCCAGTGATTCTATGTCAGATTCCAGGGCCTTTAACTTTTCTTCCAGAGGTTTGAGTATTTTTAGCCGCTCTCTTGTCAGTACCGCACGGGCTTTTCTTAATTCCTTTTTACTTTGTTTCCCCTTCCCTTCTACTTTGTCACTTGAGGTCTGGCTCCTGGACATTTTATTCTCTTCGCCTGTCCAGCCCACCTCTTTAAGAAACCTCTTATAACCGCCCTCAAAGAGCGAAATGCCATCATCATTAAATACAATGAGCCTCGTGGCTACTCCCTTGAGAATTCCCTCACTATGGGTAATCATGATAGTGGCGCCGTCAAAGGCATTGATGGCCTCCATTAAGGAGTCACTGGCTTCCATGTCGAGATGGTTTGTGGGCTCATCGAGAAGGAGAATATTGGCCGGTTTAAGAAGCAGGTTTCCCAGCATGACACGGCATTTTTCACCGCCTGAGAGTACGCCGATCTTTTTCAGGGCAAGATCGCCTGAAAACATCATGGCGCCGCAGATACTGCGTGAAACCTTTCTGTCTCCCGTAGGATGGTTGTAGAGCAGTTCCTCTTCAATGGTCATATTTTCATGAAGAGTACCTGTATTGGACTGTTCGAAATAAGCCTTTTGGGCCTGGGGATGATAATCAATCTCTCCCCCAACGGGTGTGAGAAAATCTGCCAGAAGTTTAAGGAGAGTCGTCTTCCCTTTTCCGTTTTTTCCGATAATGCAGATCTTGTCGTTTTTTCCGACGGTGAGGTTGAAATTATCAATCAGTTTTGGCTGGTCAGGAGCATAAGAAAAGTTGAGGTTGCTCACCTCTAAAATCCGCTTGGCCGTAAAGGGGGCGCCATTAAATGAAAACCTAAGCCCTGCAATGCTATCCAGCCTGTCACGTTGACCCATTTTTTCCAGTTGCTTTACACGGGATTGCACCTGTTTGGCCTTTGATGCCTTTGCCCGGAAGCGGTTAACAAATTCTTCTGTCTCTGACCGTTTTTTATCTTCATTGATGCGCTGCTTTTCGTAAAGCTCCTCTTCTTCTGCCACCTTGGTGTAATAGTTACCTGTTGTCCCCTCAAGCTTTTTAATGCCCTGACGGTGAATCCCCATGATGTGGGTCACCACGCTGTCCATGAAGTTCCTGTCATGGCTGATGATGATCATTTCGTTCTTCCATGATTTTAGAAAAGGAATGAGCCACCGGATGGAGACGATATCGAGAAAGTTAGTCGGCTCATCGAGGAGAAGAAGATTTGGCTCGGAAAGCAACACCTTGGCCAGGTTGATGCGAAGCTGATAACCTCCGGAAAAGGTGAGGGAGCTTTTGGAAAAGTCACTTTCAGAAAAGCCAAGACCGGAGAGGATCTTTTCCGCCTTCCACTCATCATGTTTGTTCTCTTCAGAAAGGCCGAGACAGGCTTCCTCAAGGACGGTAGCTTTTGTGAAATTAAGGTGTTGACTCAGGTGGCCGATGGTGTAGTTGTTGGGGATGAGGATCTTCCCCTCATCGCAGCTGTCTTCACCGCATAGGATCCTGAAAAGGGTGGACTTTCCATGGCCGTTCCTGCCTACAAGGCCGATACGTTCACGGGCGTTGAGGGTGAAGATAACGTCTTTGAAGAGCACCTGACTGCCGAACTGTTTTGAGATATTGAGTGCTGAGATCATGGGATACGATGTGACAAGTTGAACATAAAATTAGACACTGATTTGCTCTGATTGTATAGGTTTAACGAATAATTTATATACACTAAATTCTAGAAAGATCTATCCTGTCAATCCAGTCTAAATCTTTTACAACTATTCCTGGCTGGTCCACTTT
>JADFVM010000039.1 GCA_015222555.1 Pseudomonadota bacterium | reverse complement strand
CCTGAAAATGAGGACCGATGAGTCCCAGCACGTGGGCCATATCGTACATCACCACCGTGTCTATGTTCTGAGCGTCCAGGAAGTGTCGAATTTCGGCCACCGGCTCCTTGTGAATGACCATGCTCTTGCCAAAAATGATCAACTCCGGCCGGTATTCATCAATCAATTTCAACGTGGTCGGAACATCGATCTTATGACGGTTATTGGGTAGCACAGGGAAATTAACCACTGCCGGGCGTTCTGTGCGCGGATCCCGGGCAACATAGTCCTTGAGCGCACCCATGGGCTGGGCGCTGAGATGTCCGCCCTTGCCGATATGATTATTCATCACCCGGCGAATTCGGCGCGGCTCGATTTTTCGATCCACGCGATTGATGTAGTCGACCATGGCGCTGAAAACGGCGGTATTGGCCATTTGTCCGCTAACCGGCCGCGTTTCTATGTTCTCACATCCCATGAATCTTCGCATTTCCTCTTCCAGCATTTGCTCGACTTGGGCGATAAATTCGGTGCCCTGGTAATAGAATATATCGGCGTCGTAGAATGCCTTCACCTTTTTATGTTCGGCGTACCGGAAGGCAGGGTCCATCACCGACAACATTCGGGCCATGGGTGAGATCGTCATCTCCGAAGGGATGAGGTTGATGCACTCTCGTTGCCGCCATCGAGTGTTCTCAACGCTCTTTTCAAGCAGTCTGAGAACCTTGGCCGCTGCATCGCCTGCGGGCAGTCCCTCAGTCGGCAGTTGTTGATCGAAGATAATCGGGCAGGAGTATGGCGGGGCCTCAGAACGCAGATGAAACGGCACCACAACGGCATCAACCAACTTGCCGCGAATTTCAATTGCAACCCGCTCGTCCTCGACAATGTCACTATCGATGTATCCCAGGCATATGGACCGCAACTGATATTGGTCGGTCTGGGCGGAATCCAGCCCTTGTCCCTGAACCGCCCACATGGGGATCATGGTGCCGCTGGTAACATAGCCCACATGTTTGTCGCCCTTAAACACCTTTGCCCCTTCACGGGCCACGCCTCGACCCGCCACGGCAATCGGCTTGCTCACCCTGGGCAGATTTTGGATGATTGAATAATCGCGGAAAATGATTTTCTTAAATGCTTTATGCTGCCTGACCAACGCTTCACGGCCAAGGAAATCGCCTTTGAGCGGCGAAAAACTTACAGCAAACTTTGCCAGTGGACAAGCAAAGATAGGAATTTCCTTGCCTTCGGGGTCTTGGCCCAGCTCATGGCCATAAAGCGGCAGGACGGCCTCCAGCCGGAGGGTATCCCTTGCGCCAAGGCCGATGGGCGTTGCGCCTTTTTCCACGATTTGGTCCCACAGCATCGAACCGTCCTTTGCATCGGCAAAGAGCTCAAAACAGACCGGTTCACCCGTATAACCGGTGCGGGCCACCTTGACCGTGACACCGGAGATCGTCACAATGCTCACGGCGTTTCGCGTCGGCTCCGGGAGCAGACCGGTCTGGATAATTTCTTCCAATATCTCGCGCGACCTCGGTCCTTGCAGCGACAGCATGGCAATCTCTTTGGTGCGGTCGGTAAGTTCTACATCATCGAAATCGTTCAAAAGCGCCTGGAAATGATTCCAGTCCTTGTCTCGGTTGGCGCCATTGACCACCAGAAGATACTCGTCCTCCACAAAGCGATAGAGATACGCATCATCCACAGCCCCGCCCTTGTTGTTGGGAATCAAGGTATACTGAGCACCTATCTCTCTGATATCGAGTGCTTCAGCGTTATTGGTCAAGACGTGTTGCAGAAATTTCAACGCCCCGGCACCCCGGATAATGAATCGGCCCATGTGTGAAACGTCAAATAGTCCTGCATGCTTACGGGTGGCCAGGTGCTCCTTAACGATGCCGGTAGGGTAAAACATGGGCATCTCCCAGCCAAAAAATTCCACCATCTTAGCGCCCAAATCCACATGCCGGTCGTAGAAAACGGTTCTTAGAAACTCACTCATCAATCATCTCCTTTCATTAAAAAAAAGAACTCTGAAGTATAAACAGATCAAAACCGCCGTAACAGGAGGTATCCTCACAAAGTCTTGTTTAATATCAGGGTTAAACCGTTTCGTCAACTAATGGCTGAACCTCTGAACCCCGATCTAATAATCAATAATCAATTGTTAATTATTAATTGTTAACCATTGATTATTAACCATTGTTTATTAACTATTGTTTCCTGAACCTTGAACCTCGATTTGGATAAATTACAATCTGGTATTTACATTTATTCGTTTTATATGATATCCATCTAACTTCCTGAGTAGGTTAAAAATACAGTACAGAAAAAGGAGCAGAATTCATGAAAGAAATCAGTGAAATACACTTACCGGATAACGTTCGCTATGCAGAAGATCATGAATGGGCCAGGCTTGAGGGAGATAAAGTCAGAATAGGACTTGATGATTATGCCCAGGATCAGCTCGGAGACATTGTTTTTGTGGAGCTGCCCCAGGTGGGCGATACCTTTAAGCAGGGAGAAGAATTTGCAACGGTGGAATCGGTCAAGGCGGTTTGCGAATGCTACCTGCCGGTTAGCGGAAAAATTATTGCGGTAAACACCGCCCTTGAAGAATCGCCTGAACTGGTAAATAACAGTCCCTACGGCGATGGCTGGTTTGTTGAGGTCAATCCCGGCGATCTATCTGAAATGGAAAACCTCATGACCCATGTGGCCTGCATGGAAAAGCTGAAAGGAGCATCATAAATGATTTACTTGCCTCATACCGATGAAGATATTTTTTCAATGCTTCAGGTTTTGGGGGTTGACAACCTTGACGATCTTTTCTCCACAGTCCCTGAGGATTGCCGTTTCACGGGTGATTTAAATCTGCCGGAGGCCTTGAGCGAGTGGGAATTAAACGATCACATGTCCACGCTTTCCAACACTATGGCGGTTTCCCCGGAATACAAAGTGTTCGTGGGTGCAGGCAGTTATGAACACTTTATTCCTGCGTCGGTATCTTATCTGTTGGGTCGTTCCGAGTTTGTGACATCATATACCCCTTACCAGCCGGAAATGAGCCAGGGAACTCTCCAGGCGATTTATGAATATCAAACCCTGGCTGCCCGGCTTCTGGGCATGGAAGTCGCAACCGCTTCCCATTATGACGGCGCCACGGCTCTGGCCGAAGCGCTGCTTATGGCGGTTCGTATAACCAAACAACAGAAAGTTGCCATTTCAAGTCTGATCCACCCCTTATATCGTCGCGTGATTCAAACCTATTTTGCGCCCACCGGCTATGAGGTTGTGGAACTTCCTTATCTAAACACCGGTGTCACCGATACTACCGAACTCGATGAAATGGATGATCTTGCAGCCGTTGCCATTCAGTCACCCAATTTTTTTGGGTGTATTGAAAATCTTCAGGTCCTTGGGCAGAAGGCTCATGATAAAAAGAGCCTCTTTGTGGTTTCCTTCACCGAAGCCTTGGCGTATGGACTCTTAAAAAGCCCCGGCAGCCACGGCGCCGACATCGTAGGCGGAGAAGGACAGAGCCTCGGTATTCCCCGTTCCTTCGGCGGACCCGCACTGGGAATACTTGCAAGCGGTAAAAAGCACATGCGCAGCCTGCCGGGTCGGCTGGTCGGTAAAACCAAAGACCTGGATGGAAAAACAGGTTTTGTGCTGACCCTTGCGACCAGAGAGCAGCACATTCGTCGGGAAAAAGCAACCTCCAATATTTGCACCAACAACAGCCTCTGTGCTCTGGCGGCTGCCATGTATATGGCCTCTGTTGGGGGTACCGGCATACGAAAACTTGCACAACTCAACCATGACAAGGCCGAGTATCTCAAAAATGAACTGAAAAAGGCGGGAGTTGGCATCCCCTTTCACAGCCCTACCTTCAATGAATTTGTTGTTGAATTCCCTTCCGGCTTTGAAACCACCCACAAGCACCTATTAGAGAAAAAGATAATCGCAGGCCTTTGTCTGGCCCCCTACTATCCTGAACTTGCCAATCATTATCTTTTGTGCGTAACGGAAACCAGATCAAAGAACGACATGGATGCTCTGGTCAGGGAGGTTAAATCATGAAAGAATCTTTAGGGGCCACAGGCCTGATACTCAATGAGCCGCTCCTTTGGGAAAAAGGGAAAAAGGGAAGATGCGGATTTTCTTTTCCCCGTCGCGATGTTGAACCCTGCCCTCTGGATGAGGAACTCACCGGTGAAGGTCCTGACTTTCCGGACTTGAGCGAGGTTGACGTTGTGCGTCATTATACCAGACTTGCCCAGTGGAATTTCGGGGT
>JADFVM010000290.1 GCA_015222555.1 Pseudomonadota bacterium | reverse complement strand
GCTATTCGCTGCAATTTTTGCCTTGAATTCGACTTTTTAAATTCACTTAGCTACTCGTCCAGAATTAATAGAGATACCCTTAATCTTTAGGTTTATCAGCCAATTTACCTCTCATCTCATCTATCCATTTCTCAATGCCTGTCCCCTCAGTGCAGGAGGTCTCAAAGATTTTGAGTTCAGGATTCATCTTCAGGGCATTTGCCTTTGCTCTTTCGAGGTCAAAGTTGGTGTAAGGATGCAGGTCCACCTTATTAATTAATAGATAGTTTGATGCATGGAACATGGCAGGATACTTTAGAGGTTTATCGTCTCCTTCGGTGACGCTCATCACCGAAACCTTGAGATCTTCTCCGAGATCATATTCTGCCGGGCAGACCATGTTGCCCACATTCTCAATAATCAGAAAGTCGATCTCTCCCTGATCAAAGAGCCCGGGCAGGGTATGCCGGATCATATGGGCATCGAGATGACAGCTTCTCCCTGTATTGATCTGCCTCACGGGGATACCAAACTTCATGAGTCGCTGAGTATCGAGATCCCCCTGAATATCACCCTCGATGACAGCCACTTTTATTTCATCTTTCAGGGCCTCCACCGTTTTTTCGACAAGGGCCGTTTTGCCGGAGCCCGGTGAGCTGATGAGGTTGATGGTAAATATCCCTTTATTCTTCAGCCGCTCTCTGTTCTCAGCGGCAATTTCCATGTTTTTTGAAAGGATCTTCTCATTGATGATAATGTCGTGCATTTATTCGATCTCCATGCTTTCAATATCCAGCTCCCGGCCTGAAATCAGGTTGCCCGGCTTTCCGCCGCATCTGGGACAAAGCGTTGTAAAATAACGATCAAGTTTAAATGTTGTATTACAGGTCAAACATTTACCTTTAAGGCTGATTTCTTCAATGGTGAGAGCCGCGCCTTCCATATTAGTGCCCTCTGTCAAGGCTTCAAAGCAAAACCTTAGAGATTCGGGCTCAATGGCTGTCAGTTCTCCAATCTTCAATTTAACTCCCTTAAGCCTTGCGGCGTCATGCTTTTCCATTTCTCCTTTTAAAATGTCGATAATGTTAACGGCTATTGACATCTCATGCATTTTAAAAAGTTAATCTTTTTAGTGGGAAAAGGCAACTTTAAAAAGTAGAAGTTTCTTGAAAGAGTCTCTTCTTCAGTTTCCGACAGTCAATTCGGATGTACACTGATGCAAGAAGTGCTGAGATTATGAAGGTGAAAAAGAGGAAAGAATCCGGTTTGACATCTTCAAAAAACAAGGTAAACTTAATTTTAGGCAGAATAGAGATCATATTGGGGGAGATGAACCGACATGGCTTCCTGTACCGTTAAATTAGATTGGCTGGAAAACCTATACCCGGGCTACTTTACGTTAACCATGGCGACCGGGATAATAGCGATAGCCTTTGAAATGTTGGAAATGCCAATTCTGTCGCATCTGCTATCCGGGCTTACATTATTTTCCTGGTGCACGCTGGTCATTATATATATCTGGCGACTCATTCGTTTCCCGAGAGCCTTATGGTCCGACTTGATGAACCCAAGACTTACATTTATCTTCTTTTCCTTTGTTGCGGCAACCAATATCTGCGGGCTGATTTTTCATCTACATGGTTTCAATTATTTGGCTGCCTCATGCTGGATCCTGGCATTCCTGGCATGGTCGGTACTTCTCTACTGCAGCTTCGGTGTTCTAATTCTTCTTCATGCCGAGCGTAATGTAAATGTTGTTCATGGGGGGTGGCTGATATGCATTGTAGGCACGCAGTCGCTTGTTTTGCTTGGCGTAAATATAGTGCCCTACCTTGGGGATTATGCTGCGTTTATGATACTGGGACTTCATATGTTATGGGGGCTTGGGTTAATTCTTTACGGTATTCTTGTAACACTGTTTTGTTATCGTGTCTTTTTTCTGGATATGAAAGTTGATGATTACACCCCGCTGATGTGGGTCATTATGGGGGCTGCCGCCATTAGCGCCAATGCCAGTAGTAGCCTGGATATGGCAGATCCCATTATCACGGTCCTTTACGAAATGCATCCCGTTGTAGATGGTGTGGCTCTTCTCACCTGGGCCTGGGCTACCTGGTGGATTCCTCTGCTGGTTGTTATCGGTTTTTGGAAGCACATTGTTCGCAAGGTATCCTTGCGCTATGAGCCCGCGCAATGGAGCATGGTCTTTCCTCTCGGCATGTATACTGTAGCAACTTATAGACTCTCTCTTGCCGCTGAATTCGAACCATTGCATCAGATATCTCATGTTACTATATGGGTGGCTATTGTTGTGTGGTGCCTGGTGATGACAGGTCTGCTCCGTCGTATGGCAGTCGGGCTTTTTATGGCGGGAAAACAGACCTGATCATGGGCGAATTTATCATTAAAAAATGAGTATATGTTCATTTCTTTGATCTTAAATTTTATGAAATCATGCTCAGAATACCCCGTGCTGTGTACGGGGATGAATGGCATCCTTATAATTCCCTCTCCCCTGGCGGGAGAGGGTTAGGGTGAGGGGGGATAAGTTGATCTCACCTCCACCTTAATCCTCCCCCCTCAAGGGGGAGGAGATAGTGTTAGGAAATCAGATGCCCTGCCTTGTAAGCGGGGAACTGCACTCCACCATCTTTTTGAAAAAAAACGCAAATTATTTTCCCCCTTTAATCTTCCTTTAATCTTCCTTTGTTTATACTGAAATCAAATAATAAAACAGGAGGATTTAAAATGAAAAAGACAATTGTATTATTGACAACAACAATGGTTTTACTCGCATCAGTTGTTTTATCACATAGCCAGGAAAGGCCTCAGGGGATAACGCTTACCGAGGCGATAGCCATAGCAACAGAAAAGATCCCCGGTGAGGTGATCAGAACGGAACGTGAACGAGGACTCTATGAGATTAAGATCAGGACGGCTGACGGCAGGATCGAGAAGGTCTATCTTGATGCGCTAACCGGGGATTTGGCCGGAAAAGAGGCTATCACCCTTGATGAGGCGACGGCCATTGCAACCGAGGCAGTTCCCGGCGACGTAATCAAGGTGGAATTTGAAAGAGGTAATTATGAGGTCAAGATCAGGACAACCAATGGACTTCGTAAAGAGGTTTATATTGATGGAAGAAGCGGGGAAGTATTAAAGATTAAAAGGGATTAGTTCCCATGAAAGCCTGTTTACTACTCTAAAAGTGAGATGGAGATAGAAATGATAGCCATAATAAAAAGAATGTCGGGCCTTTTGTTGACAATATTTCTCGTTGTCATCAATGCGATTCTCATTGAGGTCATCCTCGACCTCTTCGGCGTAAAAGGTCACCGACTTTTTACGGGGATCACGGGGACTCTTATTATCATCATCTCCTTTGCATATTCCATGAGAAAGCGGAAGAAATTTATTACCTTCGGCAGCCCAAAGAAATGGCTGATCGGTCACGAGTGGCTAGCCATTGCAGGAACCTTTGTCATCTTTGTCCACACGGGAACGCATTTCACCGCCCTTGTGCCGATCATTACCCTTATCTTTATGTTCATAGCCTTTTTGAGTGGTTTAATTGGAAGATACGTCTACAACAATGCAAAGTCGGAACTGAAGACAAAGAAGGCAGAATTTAAAGAGAGTGGGATCACTGAGGCAGAGATAGAGCAGAAACTCTGGGCTCTGATTATAGCCTCCGACGCCCTTTCAAAGTGGAGGACAGTCCATCTGCCGATAATCTCCTTCCTCGTTGTCATGGTCCTTTACCATGCCGTAACAGCCCTTTATTTTGCAGGTTTTTAAGGAGGATTTGCTATGAAGAAGAGTTATTCATTTTATCTGATACTGGGGGCGTTGATGGCAATGGCACTGTTTCTTTATGGATTGAAGTCCCCTGCGCCTCTTTACTCACCGGGAGAAATAGCGGAAAAACATTCAAAACTGAGGTGCAAGGATTGCCATGCGCCCTTCAAGAGGGTGCCGTCGGAATCCTGCTCCGTTGCAGATTGCCACGCAGCGGGAAAAATTGG
>JADFVM010000289.1 GCA_015222555.1 Pseudomonadota bacterium | reverse complement strand
GCAAGCAGCGGGGTATGAGCGCGGAGATAACCTTCTTAATATATCGCGGCAAGCCGCGGGGAATGCACCCGCTAGGGATTCAACTTCCCTGACAACCCTCAGGCTGTCCGATGTTCCTATCTCCGCCATGTGTTGATCACCTTTTCCCTCTGTTGCGGATGATAAGGCCATCCAAAAAGTACCTCAGAATCTGGTCGCCGCACTCCTTATAGTTTTTATGGTCCTCTTTCCTGAAAAGTGCAGAGAGTTCGGATTTTGAAATCTCAAAATCGGCAAGCTTAAGGATCTCGATGATATCGGTGTCCTTAAGCTCCAGTGCGATTCTCAGTTTTTTCAGTATTGTATTATTCTTCATTATTTTACCTTTACTTTTTAGTGGTGCTTCACATGCCCTAAAAAGTCTTTGAGTCTTTCCGATTGGGGATTTTTCATCACTTCACCGGGTAAGCCTTCCTCGATAATTCTGCCATCGTCCATAAAGATCAGTCTGCTGCCGACCTGGGCTGCAAAGCCCATTTCATGGGTGACAACAACCATTGTCATGCCGCTGTCTTTGGCAATGCTTTTCATAACATCCAGAACTTCACCGATCATTTCGGGGTCCAGAGCCGATGTCGGTTCATCAAAGAGAATGATTTTTGGATTAACTGCCAAGGCCCTGGCGATGGCAACTCGTTGCTGCTGCCCGCCGGAAAGTTGTTGGGGAAGTTTGTTTTCAAATTCAGCCAAACCTACCTTGCCAAGCAGATTCCTGGCAACATCTGTCGCTTTGCCCTTATTCATTTTCCTCGCTTTGCGAGGGCCAAAAACGACATTATCAAGGGCCGTCATATGTGGAAAAAGATTGAATTGCTGAAAGACCATGCCCACCTCCAGCCGTATCTGACGTATCCTTCCCCGCTCAGCAGGGATAAGGATACTATCGACGGTCAACTCCCCCATCGTTATCATTTCCAGGCAGTTGATACAGCGAAGCAGGGTGGATTTTCCGGATCCGGAAGGCCCGATAATCACAACAACCTCACCCTCGTCGACAGAAAAATTAATGTTATGTAAAACTTCCTTATTGCCAAAGGATTTACACACATTCTTCATTTCAATAATGCCGGGCATTTTTTCTCGTCTTTCTTTTAGAATATTTTCATCTTTCTCTCGAGAGATCTTAATGTCATGGCGATCACTGTTGTCATCATCAGGTACATGACGGCTACGGTCAGCCAGATTTCAAGGGCTCTGAAATTACTGGCCATAATTTCCTGGCCCTGCCTTGTCAATTCACCGACGCCAATAACAATAAAAAGGGAAGTGTCCTTAAGGCTGATGATAAACTGATTGCCTAAAGGAGGGATCATTCTTCTGAAAGCGATGGGGCCGATAACATGAACGATGAGATGAAAACGACTTATTCCCAGAGACATGCCGGCTTCCAAAAGTCCCTTGTTAACGGACATGACTGACCCACGGACGATCTCCGCAATGTAGGCCCCCGCATTGATGACAATTGTAATGACTGCGGCAGTCAAAGCTTCTATACGAAAACGTTCGATATCTGTGACAAGCCTGACCAACATCGGAAAGGCAAAGTAAAGAAACATGGCCTGAACAATAATCGGAGTACCGCGTATCACTTCCACGTAAAAGCCGGATAGGTACCTGACCAGGACACTGATGGGCATGAAGATCCCCTGGGGCTTTTCTCCAAGAGATTGCGTCCCTGCTATACGCCCCAATCCGGCTAACACACCAAAAACCATACCGCCGATAATTCCGAGGATGGTTATGATCCAGGTCAATTTGGCCCCTGCAAGAAGAGCAGGGAGTGAGCCCGTAATAACTGAAAATTCAAAATCCATAAATCAAATTCGCTACTGGTCGGGTTGCCTTTTCTCTCAGACTATTCAGGGTCTGAATCAAACCATTTTCTGTAAAGAGCTGCGTAAGTGCCATCCTCCATCATCTCGAGAAGAGCAACGTTTACTTTATCACGCAAAGCACTCCCCTGAGGAAAGGCAATCCCGTATTGGGCGGCCTTGACATCAGGGCCGACAGCCTTGACCTTGCCCCTGCCGGCAGTCTTGATAAAATAGAGCACATTCGGGGTATCATGCACTGCAGCATCAGCCCCGCCGGTGACAACTTCAAGGTAAGCTTGATCGATATTCGGGAACTTGACTATTTTCTTAGCCGCCAGGGTTTCAACATATTCAACGGTTGCCGTTCCAAGTTTTACAGCAACAACTTTACCTTTCAGATCAGCAGGAGACTTGATGTCATTGTTGTTTTTCAGAACCATGACCTTCAGACCCGCCCTGAAATAGGGATGAGAGAAGTCGATTTTCTTTTCCCGGGAAGACTTGATAAATATCGCCGCCAGGGCAACATCAAGGTTGCCCGTTGTCAAGCCGGGTATGAGTCCATTGAAATCCATGGGCTTTAATTCATATTCAACACCGATGCGTTTTGCAATTTCTGCCCATAGTTCTATATCAAAACCTGTGTATTTACCATCCTTGCCTTTGTATTCAAAAGGTACGAAAGCCGTGTCCGTACCAACATACAACTTGGCGGCAAAAGCGGCGCCGGACGTAAAAATCATTATGCTCGCAAAAATTAATATAGCCAATTTTTTCATGATGTTGCCTCTCCTTTATTGTGTGGGTCCCTCATCGCTACCCCTATTTTGTTTCATCACCACTCAAATAGTCGCCGAGCACTCCCCGGCTGTGTTCGTCATCATGACAGTATACACAGAGGTTTTCCCAATTGGAACCGTCGGAGGGATTGTTGCGCGGGTTTCCATCTTTATGGTGGACCGTAAGGAGGTGTTTGTTTTT
>JADFVM010000288.1 GCA_015222555.1 Pseudomonadota bacterium | reverse complement strand
TCTTTCAGACCTA
Organism: Pseudomonadota bacterium; assembly: GCA_015222555.1. GTDB lineage: Bacteria > Desulfobacterota > JADFVX01 > JADFVX01 > JADFVX01 > JADFVM01. The sequence goes on along the minus strand of JADFVM010000288.1, from coordinate 11,557 downwards.
ATGATCTTATCCTTCTTGTTGAAGATGAACTTCTCATTCGTCAGATTATAACAGACAAGCTTAGTGATTTTGGCTTTATTGTGGATGCCGTGCCCACACCAACGGAAGCACTTGAAAAAATAGCAGAATATGAAACAAGTGCAAAATCACCGATTATTGTCACCGATCTTGTCATGCCATCCATTAGCGGTAAAGGGATGTTTGGTGGCATGGAACTGCTTGAGATTCTTCAGGAACAGTACCCTCATATACCCGTCATTATGACCACGGCCTATCCTGATCCTAATACAAAACAAAAAGCGCTGTTCTGGGGAGTTTATTACTATATTTCCAAGCCTGACCGATCCAATGCAACGCCTGAGGAACTGGACAATCTTTTTAATAACTATATGGAGGAACTGTCCCTCTCAATTGAAAATATCATAAGAAGAAGAGAGGTCTATTTTGAAAAGGACCATCTCGACATTATAAGAAACCAGTTAGTGGGTCAACTGTTTACAACTAAGATGGAACTCAGTGAAGTTGAAAAAACAATGGAGTCTAAAGTTGGGGAACTCACCTTTTTAAAAAGAACCAGTGACTCACTTATTAAGGACAGCAACGTCAACACTGTGTCTGAAAACATCCTCGATTATGCATCAAGAGATCTGGACAGGGTCATCATTTTTCTGGCCAGAAAGGAGGGTTTCTTTGCCTTTAAGGGTAAAGATTCAACGGGAAAGGAGAATAATGAACAATTCCAGCAAGCCTTGAAAAAAGTTTCCTTTCATCCCTCAAAAATTGACATCATAAGTAAAGTTATTAAAGAAAAAAATGGTTATGAGGGACGTGTCGATCCTTCCCTTCTGCCGGTCATTAAAGAATTGGGGGGGAACATTCCTGAAAGAATCGTTTTAATCCCCATTGTGGTTGAAAAAAGAGTCGTTGGCATGTTTTACGGGGATACCCTGCCAGGCTCTTCTCCCTGCAAGAATGTTGATGCCATCATGATACTTCTCAACCTTGCTTCACTGTCCATGGAGATTGCACACCAGAAAACAATCATAAAAAAGGATGTCTCCCTTAAGGTTTAATACCTCTTCCAGAAGTCAACTCAAACTTTTAAGCTGCTTTTTTATTATGTCTCTCTTGCCAATCAAGTCATCATTATCGGGCTGTCACCCACATGCGGCAGGATATGATGTCACAAAGGGGAGAAAGAGGTGAAATTTCCAAAAATAATAACTATCGCCTGTGAAAAAGGGGGCGTAGGAAAAACAACCGTTGCCACGAACCTTGCCGTTTATCTAAGGGCAATGCGTGAAGACATGCCTGTCACTATATTGTCCTTTGACAACCATCTCACCGTTGACAGGATGTTTTCCATGGAAAAGCAGCCCCATGAAAAGACAGTTAAAGATATTTTTGACGGGCATAAGATTGAAGAGCTGGTCAGTCTAGGACAATACGGCGTCAGCTTTATACCCAGCAGCCGGAAACTAAAGCAGAAAAGCGACAATGAAGAATTGTTTGCAGAACAAATGGCACAATCCCGCCTCGATGGTGTCATCATCATCGACACAGGCCCGACTATTGATTATTTCACCCGGTCCGCCATTATCGCCTCAGATATTCTACTCATTCCCGTAAAGGACATTCCTTCATTAAACAACGTAGAGAATATTCTCGAAATCTCTGAGCAGGATGGTCACCTTTCGCGAAAGATCAAGCTTCTGCCCTCCATCGTTGACGGCATGGTGAAGTTCAAGAAACAGACTATCTCAATGGACAGCTTTTTAAGGTCACTCTCCATTGAAAGGGGATACGAATTAATGAAAAATTCAATTCCCAGAAGTCCTAAAGTTGAGTCCCTGACAACAAATATTACGTTCCAGGTTTATCCTGTTATTACACATGCAAAAAAGACTGTCGTACACAGGGAATTCAGTGCATTGGCACGGGAGGTTTTTTCCCTTCTCGGTGATATTTCTGAACCCAAGTCTCTTTCAATTTTAAGAAAGGCGCTCTTGACCCCTTTGATTGTACATAGTAAAACCTATAATCAATTGGTAAATTCGACTATTCCCTACTGTCCCCTGTGCGGGAAAGAAAACAATACGGTGAACTTTAACATCAGGCCAGACATGCTCTTCTTCGAATCCGGGGGAAGAACAAGGGGTTTTATAGACAAGAGATGTTTTGTTGAAGATATTCTCTACGAATTTACAGGGATGGGGGAAAGGATGGCAGGTTTCAGGCAAAAAATAATGAAGTCGATGAATGAAGATATTTTTTTCACAATCAGTGGCGACAAGACATCAGATGCTTCCTCCGGCCATATAAGGCTTAATCTTTTAAGAGAAGACGGCACAGAAATTGAGGAAAGACTCATAGACAATTCTGTTTCCTTACAACTTATTGAGACCTTGAGTAAAATAAGGGAGGAGAATTCTACTGGTTCTGCATCATGTCTTATTAAACTGGGCGACAACCCTTTTCCCGATGTAATCCTCACTGAAAAAAATTACAACACCTTACAATCGATAAAAAAGATAGTGAACAAAACCTGAAACTTTCTTTCTCACATATTAACAAATGACTCATATTGTTGTGAATAACGCTCAAGACATGCATACCGATCTTACCAAGGTCATCAGACAAAGAATAAATTTAGAAGGAAAGATCTCCTTCAGGGATTTCATGGAGATTGCCCTCTATCACCCCACCCTCGGTTATTACTGTTCCAGTAATGATAGGATCGGATGGGAGGGAGACTTCTACACCAGTCCCGACGTACATGCCGTATTTGGTCTCTCCATTATGAAGCAGCTCGTCGAAATGTCTTATCTCCTCAATAATCCCGTCAAGTTTACAATCATAGAACTGGGTGCCGGTAAAGGCAACCTCTGCACACAGATCCTGAGTGCAGCACTGGAAAGGGAGCCTTCCCTCTTTGACAGGATAAACTACGTTATCATCGAAAAGAGTTCTCCATTACGTGAATACCAGAGGCAGTGCTTTAAATCAACGCCACTTGAAGAGAAGGTCACGTGGGCTGATAACATCAGCTCGGCACTGACGGAAACAGATTCAGCCGTTATTATTTCAAATGAGTTCTTCGATGCTCTGCCCGTCCACCTGGTAAGACGGGAAATGAACGAATGGGAGGAAGTCTATGTTGCGACAAGAGGGGATGAATTACTCGAAGAGACGGGTCAGCCTTCATCGGACGATCTTTCAACATATCTCTCCAAGCTTGAAGGAGATTTTCATGACGGATACACCACGGAGGTCAACCTTGATGCATTAAGCATCATAAAAGTCATTGCAGAACATTTAAGGCACGGTTTTGTTTTATCCGTTGATTACGGTTATCCCAGGGCAGATTATTATTCTCCTCAAAGAGTTGAGGGCACCCTGCTCTGTTATCATAAACATAGGACCAATGATAACCCCTATCAAAACATCGGGCAGCAGGATATTACTGCCCACGTTGACTTCACGTCTCTTGCCGAAGCGGGAAGGGAGGTCGGACTTGAGTTAACAGGCTACTGTGAGCAGCTTCATTTTCTGATGGGGCTTGGAATCGTAGAAGAGCTGGAAAAACTTGAAAACTCTGAAGATGATACGGCCCTGTTATTTCAACACAAACAGGCCATAAAAAGCCTTTTTATGCCCGACAGCATGGGATCTGTCTTCAAGGTGTTGATACAGCATAAAGGCCTTGAAAAACCCGCCCTGAAAGCCTTTAGTTTTAAGGATCTGTCACACCGGCTTTAATAAATGATCGTCTGCATAGGTGACTCATCTATGCTCCTTATTTATTAAACCAGAGCTTAGGCAGGGGCAACAAAAAGAAGGTCGTTAAACTTCAGATGGGAACGACATCCAGCCAGTTAAGGCCAACAGGCTTGCAAAGATCGACAAGAAAAATGGCAGGTCTGTCCAATGCCAGTTCAGGTTTATTAATAAAATCTTCGAGGTACCAATCGGTTTCTTCGGCAAACTTTTCAATACTTAGATTATGTTGGGACAAATGTTGTTTTATTTTTTCTGCCAGCTCTGTAAAGGTTTTACAGCCGATGTAATTTTGGTGAGACTCTGATTCAAGCAGTAAGGTGCGAGAGCTAATCCCACAGGCTTGAGCAAGTTGTTTGACCTGCCGCAATGAGAGACGTTCCATTATTTCATCATCATACGATTCAAGGGGCTTGTAAGAAACAAGGGGAATACCGACCACGTCAGCCATCTCTTTTTCTGACTTACCTGCTTTTATACGTAACTGTTTTAATCTTTCAGAACGCCCTGCCATTTTTCTCCTTTACTTAACAATAAATTTGCTGTGCGGGACTTCTATCGAATTTATTGCTTCCTGTATCCGCAGTGATCAATTAACATTTTCAACTTATCTTCCTGTGATCCTTTCCATCCGGCAAGGATCGTGTCTGCCAGTGTTTGGCCACTTTCAGCGATCTCTTCTATGTTATCAAGAAAAAAAGTTTCATCAAGACCTTTCTTATTATTTTCCGATTGCCTTTTCAGGCTGCGCCGGCTGATTGATATAGCATCAAGGGCGATTTCACGCAATGTCCTGCCACCAATTGAGGCCTTCAAGCCCTGCTGCCAGGAACATCGACGGAAGGATTGATCCATAAAGTCATCTGCCGGACTGAAGAGTTCAGTTATCTCTTTTTTTGCGTCATCATCATAGAAAAGGCCCTTGATGAAAGCGCCCACCGAGGTAACATAGCGAGGAGGCAGACTGTCAAAAGAACGGATTTCAATCTGCGGCCTCAAACGGGCTTCAGGAAAGAGAGTGGATAAATGCAATGACCAATCATCCATGGTTGCTTTTAAGCCGTTAAATCCCTCTTTCAGATACCGGTTAAAGGTGAAGCGCTCCTTTGTGAGGTCAATGAAGGCGCCCTTTCTCATAATAAAATACATGGGTACCTCTAAGGCGTAATCAACATAACTGCCATAACCTGCACCGTCATTAAAAAGATTGGTGATCAAGCCGGTACGGTCTTTATCTGTGCGTGACCAGATTTCCCCGCGCGTAGACAGGAAACCGCTGGGCTTGCCATCCATGATGGGGGAATTGGCAAAGAGGGCATAAAAAAGAGGTGAAATCACCATGGCCATACGGAGCTTTTCTATGCAGTCCTCTTCGTCGGAGAAATCGATATTCACCTGAATACCGGCGCTCTGCTTCATCATGCGCTGCCCCATGTCACCCGTTCTTGCCATGTAAGGTCCCATGACATTATACCTGGCCTTGGGTAGCCAGCATATTTCCTCCATTTTTGTAAAAGGCTGGACACCGATACCGAGAAAAGTGAGGCCTAGAGGTTTGCTTTCAATGATGATCTCTTCAATGTATTTTTTCAGTTCTTTTTGACTGCACTGGATATGAGGGCAGACTTTTCCTGATAACTCTAACTGGCCGCCCGGCTCCAGAGTGATGGAAGAATCTTCACCCATAAGTGCTATGAGATGACCATCCTCGCGAATACCTTTCCAGGCTCCGCCTTTTTCCAGGTTCTTCAAAAATGACTCTATACTGTCATAATGGGCAGAATAACCCGTCGCACTGTCTATTACCTGTTTTTCGACCTCCATGCCGATGCCCCACGCCTCAGGTGACCGTTCACCTCGCCTGATATAATCGATGAGATCCTTCCTTGACCCGATTTCCCCGTCCATCAAATGCTTAATTAATTTCGTCATAAATTAATAATACCACTCCCATTCCAAATCTCTAATTCTTTTCATTCATTCTGCCCTTCACTTTGCCTCTTCCAGGCGGCGATCAGTTCCCCACAAAAAAGAATGATAATTGCGGCATAAAAGAACCACAAAATCAGAATCACAATGGCCGCCAGCGATCCATAGACGGCGCTGTGACTGCTCATATTTTTTATATACCACGTAAACAGGTGTTTTGCCCCCTCAAAGAAGAAGGCACAAATCAATGCACCGCAAAGTGCCTCTTTAAATGTCACTGTACGCCTCGATAGAACAATGTAAAAGGTCGTAAAAATCGCCGTGAGCATTAATAGCGGAAGAAGGTATTGGACAAAGATGCTTGCAGAAAAAAAGTCTGTCACATTGATACCGCCAATCGTTACCATCTTGGATTTTGCTATCTGCGCAATGGTGGACAGCATGATCGATGCGGCCAGGACGACGACGCCCGTAATGACAAGGCCCAGCGAAACCAGCTTGGACCGGATAAAGGAACGTCTGTTTTCAACATGGAATATCCTGGTAAATGAAAATTCGAGGGAAGAAAAAACGAGTGTAGAAGACCATAGCATGAATATTAAACCAAAACCCCCGATGACCCCTTTTTTACTTTCCACAGCGGTCACTTCATTCTTTAACCACGCAGCAAGAGAGGGCATAACCCCTTCAAGGGCCGCAAAGACAGACTCCATCGGCTTATCTGCACCCTCGAAGACAAAACCCAGCCCTGCAACAAAAATAAATATGAGAGGGATGGTGGAAAGGATGGCATAAAAAGCGATGGCTGCCGACATATTGGGGCAGCCATTTTTTACGAATGAAGAGGATGCCTCAATTAAAAGTTTGTGATAGTTCCGCCCCACCCTGTCACCGCTCTGGCTTATTCCTTTTAAACTGCTTTCTTCCTGCCCGTTCCTTGAAAAGCAGCCTGAAGGGTGTGCCTTCAAAACCGAAGGCCTCACGCACCTTGTTTTCTAGATAGCGTTCATAGGAGAAATGTATCCCCTTGGGAAAATTGGTAAAGAGGACAAAAGTGGGTGGCGACGATGCTATCTGGGTGGCAAAGTAGATTTTCACAAACCTTCCCTGATATGAGGGGGGGTGATGCTTCTTCGCCGCCTCTTCAATTACCCTGTTCAGTTCTCCCGTTTTCACCCTCATCCGGCATTGCTCGGTCACATCATCAATGAGACCTAATATCTTTTGAACGCGCTGGCCTGTAAGGGCTGAGATAAACAATATGGGGGCATAACTCATATATTTGAGGTCTTCCTTCACCTGGTCTACATATTTACCGATAGTAGAGTTGTCCTTTTCAATGAGGTCCCACTTATTGACAATGACGATACATCCCTTGCCCTTTTCATGGGCATATCCCGCCACCTTGACATCCTGCTCAGTCACACCCTCAGAGGCGTCAATAAGAAGAAGGACCACATCGCATCGGTCAATGGAACCTAGCGCCTTTACAATGGTGTACTTCTCGAGTCTTTCACTCACTTTGCTTTTACGCCTGATGCCGGCAGTATCGATGAGCAGATATTTTTTATCATCTTTTTCGAGGAGTGTATCGACGGCGTCACGAGTCGTTCCCGGCACATCACTGACAAGAAGACGGTTTTCGCCAAGCAGTTTATTAACAAGTGATGATTTCCCCACATTGGGTCTGCCGATGATGGCTATTTTAACAGTCTCACTGTCCTCTTCTTCTAGCTCCTTTTGAAAATCATGGACAACTTCATCGATAAGATCATTGACACCCCTGTTATGCTCAGCAGAAATGGTGTGGAAATTATCCGCTCCAAGTCGATAAAAATCAAAGACCAGCTCTTCATGTTTTTCAGCATCGACTTTATTGACGGCATAATATACCGGTTTCTCCGTCTGCCTGAGGATATCGGAGACTGTCTGATCCGCAGGGGTGAGCCCTTCCCTCCCGTCCAGCAGGAATATAATGGAATGGGCCTCTTCGATGGCCAGCTGGGTCTGCTCCCTCATTTGGGAAAGGATCTTGTCCTTTGATACAGGCTCAAATCCACCCGTATCAATGACAGTAAAGGACTTGCCATACCAGTTAACGTCGCCATAATTCCGGTCCCTGGTGACTCCAGGCATGTTATGAACAATGGCGTCACGCGTTTTGGTAAGCCTGTTAAAGAGCGTTGATTTGCCCACATTGGGGCGACCTACTATTGCAACAATCGGTTTCATCTATAAAGTAACCTATTTTATCCTTGCATTAATCATGTCTTCAGTGAGGCTTGAATAAGCAAGTTATTTTCTAAGTAGATCGGGTTTGCTGAATGCGTGATTTGACAGGATATGACAACTCTCGGGGATTCTACATTTCCTTTGTTTTTAGCTCAACATCGTCTATCTGTTCAGGGCGCAATTCGCTTTCTGCATATTCCATAAAGAGATTGCTGTTAATAAAGAGATCAAAAATATCGCCGTCGATATGTTTGTCCTTTTTCATAAAACCAAGGATGTTCACAGCTTGTGAAAGCTTCATAGGTTTCTTGTAGGGACGGTCCTTAGCAGTGAGTGCTTCAAAAACATCTGCAACGGCCATTATTCGGGCCTGAAGAGACAATTCACCGGCATTCAGGCCAGAAGGGTAACCTGTGCCATCAAGCGTCTCGTGATGACCGCTGGCATAGGCAGGAACATTTGATAGATTTTTGGGGAAAGGAAGCTGCTCAAGCATCACTTTTGTCATGTAAACATGATTTTCTATGACCTGCCTTTCTTCATCAGTCAGGCTGCCTTTTCGGATTGAAAGATTTTTCAACTCCTCTTCAGTGAGGTAAGGAAAAGTTTCTCCGTCGATTTCATAGGTTTTGCTTGCTATATCATTAAGCTTTTTTAACTTGTCATCGTCCATGAACTCTTTGGGAGTATTGGATACTGCCAGAAACTCCTTTTCTTCCCGAACTTCTTTGAGCTCTTTTTCCCTACGGGCGTCCAATGCTTTAATTTTATCGGTATCGTCCTTGCCGTTTTTCATTACTTGAATTTTCTCTTCAAGGTAGTGGTTTTTTATTAGATTTGCAATAAGATCAAAGCGCGTCTCTACCAGATGCATGCGATCGAAGATGGTCTCCAGTTTTGTCCGTTTATCAATGACATACTCAGGCGTAGTAATCTTTCCCACGTCATGCATCCATGTGGCCAGCTTCAACTCCTCCATCTCGTCATCTGACAGCTGGACATCGGCAAAGGGGCCCCCTGTTGTTTCATTGATTTTTTGAGCAATCATCATGGTCAACTTTACCACTCTGTCGATATGGCCGCCCGTATAGGGTGACTTTTCATCAATCGCTGCGGCGATGCTTTTGATGAAGGCATAAAAAAGCTCCTTTAAATCCTGAATTAATTGAGCATTCGTAAGAGAAACGGCCGCTTCGGAGGCAAGAGAGCCGATAAGGTCGACATACTCATCGGAAAAGGGGATCACTTCACCACTATCAATATCCTTGGCATTTAAAAGCTGTAACACACCAATAATATCGTTTTCATGGTTTTTTAAGGGGATGACCAGCATGGACTTTGAACGATAGCCTGTACCTGAATCATATTTTTTTGTCCCCGAAAAATCAAAGCCTTCGGCCTCATAAACATCAGGGATATTGACAGTTTTTTCCGTTAAGGCAACGCATGACGACACATTAGAATGATTTGCTTTCCCTTCAAGATAGAGTGGAACGGGAGGCAGGGTGACTTCCACACCACTAGTCCCCCCCAGGTAGGTTTTCATTGTGTCATTCTGCAATATTTCGAATCGAAGACACTGATTTTCACTATCAACGGTATATAAGGTGCCTGCATCTGCACAGGTCAGGTCTCTGGCTGCATCAACAATCATTTCAAGGAGCTTGTTAATGTTCTTTTCACCGGACAGCGCAAGTCCAACATCAGTCAGTTTTTTGATATGATTTATTTGATAATCAGCGTAAACATTTACCTCATTAATCACTGTATCAATGAGCCTTGCAAGGCGTTTATCCTCTCGAGACAAGCTCTGCGCCTGCACCTTGTCTTTTTTACGTAAAAGTGCAACAATGCCTGACTGCAATTCACTGTCATACTTTTTTCTCATCTTTTATTCCATTTACTGACGGGTTTATTCATCGGGGCCACTTCTTATAATACAAAGGAGTGCCACAAGGCTGGCATCAAATGTTGCAACGAGAGCAGTCTTAATCGTCATTGAAATATATCAATTCATTGCTCCAGTCTCTCTGGTCTGCTTCCTCTCCCCAGGGTGTTTTTCCGTAAAATAACACACCTTCTGTTTTGGCACCATCAAAAACTGCGCCTTGCGCCCTTACTCGCCGCATGTCACAGGCGGAAAGGTTACAGCCTGTAAAATCACAGCCCTGAATATTGGACCCTTTAAAGGATGAATTGGATACATTGGCATTTCTAAAGATGGCCCCCTCCATACTAGAATCGAGGATCTGTACATCCACCATGATAGCTGAGGTAAAATCTGCTTTTGCCGCTTCCATTTTGAATATTGAGGCGCCCTCCATCATTGCTCCCGAAAAATTTGCCTCTTTTATGCTACCCCTTTGAAGAAAAACCTCTTCCATTAAGGCGCCTTTAAAATTCGATTCCTCAGCCTTGATTTCCGCCATGAAGGCTGAAGTGAGGTTGCACCCCGACAGATCGGAACGCGTAAGGACAGTACCCGTCATTGTGGCCTCTTCAAGGCTGATGCCCTTAAAATCGATGTCGGAAAGATCAAGAAAAGTCAGGTCGGCACTTTCCAGGCTTTCGCCTTTTTCAATTATTTCAAGTATTTTTTCTCTATCTAATTGTGTCATATTCAACTCTCTGGTTTAGTACCTTAGAAGTTATTTTCTGCGTTTTTCTGGCAGAAAATAATTTAGCTTCGCAGAATCGCCCAATGAAGAATAGCTAAAGAAGACTTGATTTCGTGAAGGCACTTATTCGGTTCATCCGGGTTAGCAGGTTAATGTTAACATAAATAACGGGAAAGAGATTGCCAATTATTATACCGTTATGAGATGCATAAAGGACAGTTAAGGGTTCACAACCTTTACACCTATCTCTGATGGTGAAGAAAAAAAAGAGCCGTAAGATATGCTCTTACGGCTCTATAAAACTAATATGCTTTTATATCAGACTTTATATCTGTCAGCTATCTTCTGAATATCATAATCGGGGCTTCCACCCTGACTTTCAATCAGATTCTCGATCTTCTCTACGAGCGTTGGTTTTCTCTCCTGGAAGTAGATGCCCATCAGATCCCTTGCTTCAGGACCCATTGCAATCTCCAGCGCCTTTACCCTGCTGTCTGGCGTGTAGCCCTCAGGAAGAGGCTTTGTACTCTCCTTGTAGCTCGCCGCGGTATTGATCGTGTTGAAGGTCGGGCATGGAGAGAGGATATTCACATAAGAGAATCCTTCGTGGTCGATCGCCTTCTGAATAATCTCGGCACAATCCTTCGGCTTGCCGGCAGAGACCTGGGCAACAAAAGTCGCTCCATAGGTCAGTGCAAAGGCAATCGGATTAATCGGATTATCGAAACTTCCATGAGGTGTCGTCTTCGTCTTCATCCCCTCATCACTGGTGGGAGAGACCTGACACTTGGTCAAACCATAAACTGAGTTATCCATCATGATGTAGGTAATATCAGTATTCTTCCTTGCCGTATGAGGGAAGTGTCCACCACCGATAGAGAGGCCGTCGCCATCACCGCCGACACAGATAACTTCAAGTTCAGGGTTTCCAAGTTTAACACCTGCAGCAACAGGCAGCGCCCGTCCGTGAAGGGTATGCATTGCGTAAGTATCAACAAAGT
>JADFVM010000038.1 GCA_015222555.1 Pseudomonadota bacterium | reverse complement strand
TAATTTCTGCATTTTGTTTGCAGAAAAATATTTCGTGAAGGCACTTATCCGGCTTATCCGGGCCTGGGCGGCCTTTCTTTTGCATACTTGTTCTTTGGCCGTCAAAGAAAAGTATGATGACTTTTCATCCCTCTATTAAGGCAATGCAATTTTTCTGAAATCCCGCCCATTGCACATGGGTTACAAAGATTAATTAAAAACTCCAGAGACCAAGACCTTTATCCTGTGCTTCTCTTTGCAGGCGGATAAAAAGCGATTGATACTCAAAGTCACTGGGATATTCCTCTGTAATTGCATAACCATTCCTAATCAACTCGGCATTTATAAAAGCTTCACGTCCCAAAAAGACATGCCCCAGGTAATGTCTTTTTTTGTTTTTACTTTTTTTACCCAGTAAAACGGTGACATTTTTACCGACAACAAGCTTGCTGTGAAATTTCTCTGCCTCATCCAACTTTTTATCAAGCCCGTTTTTTCTCAAATATTTTGCAGGATCTCTTACACCAATGTATTTGACGATCTTGCCTGATTCGAGAAGGATTTTATCCACCCCGATGACATTAACAACCTTTTCCCTGAAATCATAAAGTCCTTTTTTCCTGTCAACTTTTTCTTCAGCTTTCTTATTCAGATGCAGCGACGGGGGCGCTGTCTTTTCAATCCTTTCAACGGGACGCCTGTCGGAAAAATGCAACACACCCTCTTCATCGGTCCAGTGATGTGATTCAGCGAATGAGGTCTGAGTGAGAGTTAATAAGGTAAATAAAGCGACAATGTATATACCATTTTTCAGGCACATTCTACAATCAACCTGTTTATCCTTTTCACTTCCATAAAACTTTCTCCATTTACTTGATGGACAGGATATCCTTAATCGTCAAGCCTTTATCCTTACAAACCTGAGAAGCCCGAGCCAGATTTTCTTCCAGCACCTTCACGATAATACCACATCCACTTATAACAGATCTCGGCTTCGGAAAAAGCCTGAAGGGAATCCCCTCAGCTTTTAGAATCTTTTCCGCCTTCATTGTCAGATGGGTTGTCTCAAAGACAAGAAATGTTCCTTGAGGATCCTTCAGGCTAAAGGCAGATATCTTTACATCTGTTTTAACAGTCGAACTCAAGACCCGGCAATCTCCTGTATTGCATTGACAAGCCTATTGATTTCATCTTCACCATTGAAATAGCCGGGACTAATCCTGACACAACCTGAGGGGAAAATCCCTAAAAAGCGGTGTGCATCAGGCGCACAGTGAAGGCCGCTTCTGCTCATGATACCGTAATCTTCATCAAGGGCAATGCAAACCATGGCAGGGTCCAGTTCTTTAACATTGAAAGAAACAAGAGACACCCTTTTTTTTGCGTCATGGGGACCATAAATAACAACACCGCTGATCTGCTTCAGCCCATCAATCAATCTTTGCAAGAGGCTAAGTTCTTTTTTCCTGATATTGTCTATCCCTCTTTCCTGAATGAAGCTGACGGCAGCTCCCAGGCCGGCAATACCCGGGGTATTCATCGTTCCCGCTTCATATCTGTCTGGCAATGCTTCCGGCTGCTCATCTTCTGAAGACCCCCCGCCAGTCCCCCCCTCTTTCAAAGGTTTAAGTGTTATGCCTTCTCCAACATAGAGGATTCCTGTGCCCTGCGGCCCCATTAATCCTTTGTGCCCCGACGCTGCAAGCATATCGATATTAAGTTTTTCTACATCAAGGGGGATGACTCCGGCCGTTTGGGAAGCATCGACAAGAAGAGGGATATTATTATTCCGGGTAATACTTCCGATTGCCTGAACCGGTTCAATGCTTCCCATCACGTTAGAGGCATGCGTTAAGATGACAAGAGCCGTATTCCCCTGGATTGTCTTCTTAACGTCGGCAGGATCTATAAGGCCTTCATTGTTACATTTAATCTGGCTGACTTCAACACCCTCTTTTCCAAGGCTGCCAAGGGGCCGCATTACCGAATTATGTTCGAGGACAGAGGCAATGACATGATCACCCGGTTTAACCAGCCCTTTTATGGCCAGGTTCAAAGACTCTGTTGCACCCGATGTAAAAATAAGCCTTGAGCTGTCAGTCACGCCGAATAGTGATGCCAC